>JAZGDH010000389.1:0-8102 GCA_036477555.1 Acidobacteriota bacterium | reverse complement strand
CATCACCCTGCAGCGCCGCACCGAGTACCGCGAGCAGATCCAGGTGCGCGCGCAATCGAGCCCCGTCAGTCTCGACCGCCCGACGGGGCGGACCGTGATCTCCTCCGAGTTCATCGATTCGCTCCCGATCCTGGGACGCGACTACCAGGATCTATTGACCCTCGCCCCCGGCGTGACCGACGTGGATGGAGACGGCAACCCGAACATCCACGGGGCGCGCGACACCGACGTCGTCACGCTGGTCGACGGCGTCTCCACCACCGATCCGCTGACCGGTCAGATCGGAGCGCAGCTCAACATTGAATCGATCCAGGAAATCGAGATCATCACATCGGGAGCGACGGCGGAGTTCAGCCGTGCCCAGGGCGGGTTCGCCAACATCATCACCAAATCGGGCGGCAACGATTTTCAGGGGACCTTCAAGTTTTTCTGGCGGGGCTCGTCACTGGATGGCGACGGCGCGGGAATCGACGATCCGAGCCTGCACGGCGGGGTGGGGGAATCCGGTCTCCGGGATCTGGAGTTCAACGACTACAAGCCGTTCCTTTCTTTCGAAGGCCCGATCGTGCGTGACCGCGCCTGGTTCTTCACGGCTCATGAGTACATCAGCCGGGAGGATCCGGTGAACGCGCTGAACTCCGCCTTCGTCACCAGGACGAAGGAGTGGCGTGAGTTCGCTAAGGTGACGGTTCAGGCGAGTCCCAGCAACCGGATCGCCTTCTCGGTCAACTACGATCCGCAGGAAATCACGAACCAGGGCCTCAACAGCTTCCTGCGCGAGGAGAGTGGTTTCACGGTGAACCGGGGCGGCCTCGTCCTGACCCTGAAGGCTTCCTCCGTCCTGACCCCTCAGATCTCCCTGGAGTCTTCCCTCTCGTACTTCGACGAGTCCCCGGAGATCACTCCGACCCTGCATCCCGATACCAACGCCAACGGCGTGCTTCACGTGGACCGCAACGGGAACGGTTTCTTCGAGGCCCGTGAGCGTGACCCGGGAGAGGACTTCGACGGGGACGGGCACTTCGACATCTTCGAGGATTTCAACGGCAACCGGCTGCTCGATGCCGGGGAGGATCTGGACCGGGACGGCCGGGTGACGCCCCCCGGCGGGTGCGAGGGGGAGGAGCGGGAGGACATCGACTGTGACGGGAATCTCGATTTCCTCAATGAAGATTTCAACGGCAACGGGGTGCTCGACATCGGCGAGGACATCGACGGGGACGGCCGCCTGGATCTCGGGACGGAGGACAGGAACGGCAATCAGATCCTCGACGATGTCCCGTTCCCGGACGGCGACTACCCATTCGGAAGGATCGCGCCGGAGCAACCGGACCGGGAGTATGTCATCAACCGGAGCACCGGAGTCACGAGCGGCCCCCATTTCCAGAACGTGAGTGATCGCCGCAAACGCTTCACCCTGCGCGAGGACCTCGGGATCTATGTTCCCGATTACTGGGGCAGCCACGACATCAAGATGGGGCTCGTCGTCGAGCGTGAAAGCTTCGACCGGGAGATCGAATCGCGCTCCGTCCTCGCCCCCCTCGTGCTCGGTTCGCGCGCCGGCCCCAGCACCGTCCGCGCCCTCCTGCCGGCGCAGCCGCTCGTCGCGAACGAGGCGATTAACCTGACGACCGGTTTCTATTTTCAGGATTCTTACAAGCCGTTCCCCAATCTCAGCATTGCGTTCGGTCTCCGTTTCGATCGCGAGGTGACCGACTCGTTCGGTTACACCCCGTTCGAACCGTCCCGGGAGCGGGACGAGTACACCAGGCTATGGAACCTCGGCGGCGGAGAGCGGGGCCTGGACGATTTTCGCATCGGTAACAACGACGGCCTGATCAGCTTCGGGTTCTGCGCCGACCCCATCTTCTCCGGCAACCATGAGATCGGGGGGGACGTCTGCAAATTCGACCCGTTCCGCAACCTTGTTGTGCGCGATCTGAACCGGCTACGATCGCTCGCCGTTGCGCGTCTGTCCCGCCATCATACCGAGGCCGGCTTTACCTCGCAGCAGGTTTCCAATCTGTTTCCGGATGTGCTGACGCCCGAAGGGGACATCGATCCGAAGCAACTGGCCCAGCGTGGCGTCCTGGCCCGGCAAAAGGAAGCCTTCCGGTTGACGAACAACAATCTGGCTCCCCGGCTTTCGGTCTCCTGGGATCCGTGGGCGAATGGCCGGACCAAGGTGTTCGCCACCTGGGGCCGCTACTACGATAAGCTGTTCCTCAGCACGATTACCGGTGAAGAGGGGCCGGATATCATCAATCGTTACTATCTGCTCGACGCAGACGGCGTGTCTGGAGGGAGGCCGAACAGGCAGATAGGCAACATCATCTCCAAGGCCCCCCCTTCGGCGACGCAGGTGGATCGAGGTCTTCAGACACCGTTCAGCGACGAGTTCACCATCGGCTTCGAGCGGGAGATTGCGCCAGAGATCGCCTTCTCGATCAGCTATATCGATCGCCGCTATCGCAATCAGCTTCAGGACATCGACGTCAATCACACCCTGCGGGCCGGTCCCGATGGCGACCCGCTCGATCAGTTCGGTCGGCTGCCATTATTAGGGGACGTGAATTCCGGCGAATCGGTGCGCGATGGCCGTCCCGATCTCTACATCCACAATTTCTTCTTCAACCAGGTGCTGCGCGTCGGCAATTTCAACGAGGCGCGGTACAAGGGGATCGAGTTGACCGTCACCAAGCGGCTCTCCCGGCGCTGGGAGATGCAGAGCTCCTACACCTACTCCCGCGCGGTGGGGCAGGCGGAGGATTACGAGTCGCAGCTGGGCAACGATCCCTCCACCGTGGAGTCGGAGTTCGGCTACCTCGATTTCGATCAGCGTCACGTGGTCAAACTGAACGCCGTCACTTTTCTGCCCGGGGACTGGCAACTCGGCCTGTCGACGACCTGGAGCTCGGGGCTTCCGTATTCGACCGTGTCACGCTTCTTCGCGCTCGACAATGTCGGTTACCAGCAATTCCGCACCCGGTTCGGGCTGACCGAGCGGGTCGGAAACGAATTCAGGTTCCGGGACATACAGCGCAACAGCGAGCGGAACAATGCTTTCTACGATATCAACGTGCGGGCACGCAAGGCCGTCGTCTTCGGCAAGTACGCCGGGGCGATCTTCCTGGAGGTGTTCAACCTGCTCAACACCGATGACCTGCGCATCGTGACGTACGATCCCAATCCGGGAGACAGTTCGAACGCTGCCGACGGCGAGTCCCAGGTCCCCCTCGGAATCGACGGCACGCGCCGATTCGGCCGGCGGTTCCAGGTCGGCTTCCAGATCGATTTCTAGTGGAATTGCCGGACCGGGTGAGCGGCGCCGGTCGATGGATTCTGCTGCTGGCCGCGGTATCGATCTCGTGGGGATCGATCCTCGTGCGGCTGTGCGCCTCCGGCCCGCTCACCATCGCGTTGTACCGCGTCCTGTTCGCGACCATCCTGATCGCCCCGAGCGGCATCCCGGCGCTCCGGGCGCGCCGGCCGACAGGGCGCGCGATCGCCGCCGGCGCGGGCGCCGGCCTTCTCCTGTCCCTCCATTTCGCCACCTGGATCGCCTCGCTCTCCTTCACGACGATCGCCTCCAGTACGCTGCTCGTCTCGACCCAGCCGGTCTTCTCGATCCTGTTCTCATGGATGCTGTTGCGGGAACGACCGGCGGGCCGCACGTTCGCGGCGGTGGGGCTGGCGCTGGCCGGGATCGCCGTGATCACCGCGTCCGATCTGTCGTCGGGAGAGGGACGATTGATCGGTGATTTGCTGGCGCTGGCGGGGGCGGTCTTTTCAGCTGGATACCTCGTGGTCGGGCGGGCCCTTCGGGCCGCCGTGCCGTTTCCCGGGTACCTGTTCATCGTCAACGCCGGCGCCTCGATCGGAGCTCTCGTCCTGGTGATCGTCGGCGGGCAGAGTCTGACGCCGCAGCCGGTCGAGGTGCCTTGGTTACTCCTGATGGCGCTCGTGCCTCAGCTGCTCGGACACGGGGGGGTGAACTGGGCGGTGCGTCTCCTGCCGGTCTACCTCGCCAACCTGACGGTGTTGGCCGAGCCGGCTCTGGCCAGCCTGTATGCCTATCTGCTGTTCGGAGAGGTACCGGCGCCGTTGCTGATCCCCGGCGCTCTGCTGGTGGGGGCGGGGGTGGTGCTGGCGTTTCGGGCCGAGTCGCGTCGGCGCGAGGTGTCGGGCGCATTATAATCGCCGCTCCGGGTCCGGCCCACCGGGTGGACGGGGATCGCCGACCCGGATGGATGGACCGTGATCGAACTAACGACGCCCCTGCGTTATGTGAAGGGGATCGGACCGCGACGCGCCACCGAGCTAGAATCGCATGGGCTCCGCTGCGTCGAGGATCTGCTCTTTCACCTGCCCTTCCGGTACGAGGATCGCAGCCGGTTCTGGCCGATCGCACAGCTCGCGCCCGGCGTGCGCGCCACGGTCCGGGCGCGCATCGTCAGCGCCACGCTGCGGCGCACGCGGGCCAGACGCTTCACCATCTTCGAGGCGCTGGTCGAGGACGAGAGCGGTTCAATCCGCGTCATCTTCTTCAACCAGCCCTGGCTGCGCACCCTGCTGGCCGAGGGACGTCTCGTGGTTCTGCACGGCCAGGCCGAGATCGCCCGTTTCGGCCGCCGCACCCTTGTCTTGCAGAGCCCGCAATTCGAGCTCCTCGGGGAGGGTGAGGAGGACACAATCCACGCCGGCCGGGTGGTGCCGATCTACGGTCGCCTGCCGGGACTCTCGACGCGCGCGATCCGGTCACTGCTGCACGGAGTGCTCGAATCTCTCCCCCCCGATCTGGCCGACCCTCTGCCGAAGGGGATCGCGAGCTCACGTGGCTTCCCCGAGCGGGGCCGGGCATTCCGAGAGGTTCATTTTCCCACCGAAACGACCGATCCGCAGATGCTCATCGACGGGCGAACGCCGGCGCTCCGCCGTCTGATCTTCGAAGAGTTCTTTTTCCTGCAGCTCGGCTTTGCCCTGTCGCGGCGCGAGGACGAGGTGCGGCCCCGGCGGACCGGCCTGAGCGTCGACGATCGGATCCGCGATCGCCTGCGCGACGCGCTGCCGTTCCACCTGACTGCGGCGCAGCGGCGGTCGCTCAAGGAGATCGCCGACGACCTGATGTCGGGCCGCCCGATGAATCGTCTCCTGCAGGGGGACGTCGGCAGCGGCAAGACGATCGTCGCGCTTCTGGCGGCCCTTCTGGCCGTGGAGAACGGACACCAGGTCGCCTTCATGGCGCCGACCGAGATCCTGGCCGAACAGCATCACCGATCATTCACGCGCCTGCTGGAGGGGAAGGGATATCGGGTCGCCCTTCTCACATCGGCCGTGAAGGGGGAGCCGCGTCGGCAGGTGATCCGGGGTTTGAAATCGGGCGCCATCCCGTTTCTGGTCGGCACGCACGCGATCATCGAAGAGGGAGTCGCGTTTCGTTCGCTGCGGCTCGTCGTGATCGACGAGCAGCACCGCTTCGGAGTCGCTCAACGGGCCCGTCTGCGCGCCAAGGGAGAACAACCGGACGTGCTGGTGATGACCGCGACGCCGATCCCGCGCTCGCTCGCGTTGACCGTGTACGGAGATCTCGATCTGTCGGTGATCGACGAGATGCCTCCCGGGAGGCATCCGATCACGACCGTCCTGCGCGACGATCGCTCGCGACGCAGGGTCTACGATTTCCTGCGCGCCCGGATCGCCGAAGGACGGCAGATCTACATCGTTTATCCGCTGGTCGAGGAAACCGCCGAGAGCGAGATCAAGGCGGCGGTCTCGATGGCCGATCATCTGCGCCGGCGGATCTTCCCCGACGTCAGCATAGGGCTGGTGCACGGACGCCTGCGGCCGGATGAGCGCGAGGCGCAGATGGCCGACTTTCTGGCCGGCCGCAGCGCGGTACTGGTCGCGACGACCGTCATCGAGGTCGGTATCGATGTCCCGAACGCCGCGGTCATGATGATCGAGCAGGCGGAGCGCTTCGGCCTGTCGCAGCTGCATCAGTTGCGCGGGCGCGTCGGACGCGGCGAGTATCCGTCCTATTGCATCCTGATGGTGGGGCAGCAGGGGACCGACGCCGCGCGCCGCCGCCTCGAAGTGATGTGCGACACGACCGACGGCTTCGTCATCGCCCGACGCGATCTCGAGATTCGCGGACCGGGAGAGTTTCTCGGCACGCGCCAGTCGGGGCTGCCCGACCTGCGCGTCGGCGACATCCTGCGCGACCACGACATCCTCGAGGATGCGCGCGAGGAGGCGTTCGGCGCCGCGGGGCGGATGGGGCAGGGGACGGAGCCGGGGCGAAAAGAACTCGTGCAGCACCTGTCGCGGCGCTGGGCCGGGCGTCTCGGCATGGTGCAGGTGGGATGAGGCGGTCGGATCAGGACAGCCGTCCCGCCCCCACCAATCTTCGCAGGAACGCCGCGGTGCGATCCGGAGCGAACCCGCCGGTCTGGGTGAGGTCCCGCTGCGCGTGCTCGAGATCCTCCGGTCGATCGAGGTCGTACCATGGAGGCAGGAGAGACGCCGTGAGGCCGGCGCGCCGTGCGCGGCGCAGCGTCTCCCCCAGGACCGCGTCGGTTCCCCACGGAATACCATCGAATAGTGAAGGGGCCGGCAGCGGCGCCCCGATGAGGTAGTAACCGCCGTCCCGGGCGGGGCCGATCACTATCGGCGTTCCCGCGACGACCGCCGCGCAGGCCGACTCGAGCCACTCGGGCGGCAGTGTCGGGCTGTCGGAGCCGAAGATCACCGCCGCCGCGCCGTCCTGCATCTTCAGATCCTCGAGTGTGCCGGCGAGGCGCTGACCGAGATCTCCGGCCCGCTGCGGCAGCCGCTCGATTCCT
The DNA here is from genome assembly GCA_036477555.1 of Acidobacteriota bacterium. Taxonomy (GTDB): domain Bacteria; phylum Acidobacteriota; class Polarisedimenticolia; order Gp22-AA2; family Gp22-AA2; genus JAPUIN01. The sequence continues at coordinate 1,260 of JAZGDH010000389.1, read as the reverse complement.
TCGCTAACCGCGGCCAGACGATTGTCGGGGGAGGGGTTCGGATCCCGATCAGCGCTGAAGGAAAGAACCGGCCGGGCTCCGGCCCGCTCCGCCACGAGGCGCAGCAGGCGTACGCTGTCCTCGATCAGGGCGCGATGCAGCGCCAGAGACTCGTCCGGGGTCAGGAACGGTTGCAGGCGTGTCTTGACCGTGCCCTTCTCAGGCACCCTGGCGTAGAGGACCAGGGCGCAGGTTGTAACCCCGCGTTCCCCAGACGGGCTCCTAGCCACCAAACGTCAGGTTGGCCTCCGCCGTACCGTCCTTCTCGACCGTGACCGACTGCGTCTGCGTGCCGAGCGTCTCGTGCCAGGCGCTGAGGGTGTAGGTTCCGGGCGGCACGCCGTCCAGCTCGTACGAGCCGTCCTCCGAGGTCACGACGTAGTAAGGATGTTTGGCGACGACGATCCAGGCCTTCATCCAGTTGTGCACGTCACAGCTGATCCGCACGACGTCGGGCTCGGCGAAGGAGGTCTTCAGCACCTTGCGGAACTTCGGCTGGGCCATGTTGACCGGCTTATTCTTCTCCGGGTAGGTGTGGATATTGTGGAGGATCCCGTCGCTGTTGAGGATCTCCAGGTCGGCGCCGGCCGGCACGATCTGGACATGCGGGTAGAACCAGCAGCCGCGCTGATCGAGCTGCGGCGTCGCCGTATCGAACGATTTGCCGCCCTGCACCGGATCGATCGAGACGACCGCATAGCGGATGCCGCCGTTCCCGTCCACCACGAGCGTCTCCGAGGTGTGCGTGTGCTTCCCGCAAACCTGCTTATCCTTCGTTGCCTTTACCTCCTTGGGAGCGGGGGCGGTGCCCTGATAGGTGATGCTGCCACGGATCGAGCCGGCGCCGGCCGGTGCGGCAGAGCCGGTTCCACCACCCGCCGTGGCGGCCGGCGAGGAGTTGGCGGAGGTCGCGCCACCGGTCGCGGCGGGCGGCTCCGCGCCGCCGCAGGCCGCCGACATGACGAGCAGGGCACCGACGATTAGAACGAGCAGGCTTCGTGTCATCTTCATTCCTCCGGGCAAAGGCGGCCCCCCTGCATCGGTATGCCGGGAAGGCCGGGATGTTGCGTCTGTAGACGGCCGCCGATTCAGCGGGGCAGCCAGAATATATGAGTCGTCGCGTCGGGAACCAGGCCGATGTAAAGGATCGCCGAGAGCACGAGCGGGCTGAGGACCACGAGGATCAGGGGACCCCGCTCGAACTTGAGATGCATGAAGTAG
>JAZGDH010000388.1:0-3814 GCA_036477555.1 Acidobacteriota bacterium | reverse complement strand
CGGGTCCTCGTCTCCTCGCCGGGTCACGTCGCGCTCGACCTGCCGTCGGTCGAGGTGGCCGAGCCGGGAGGACTGAACCTCAGCCTCTCCCTCGTTGACTACCCGCTCAACTCGCGCGATCGCCTTGGCGTCGTGGTCCTGCCGGATGAAAAGGCGCGGACCCTTCCGGCGGCGTACAGATTCCCGGAGAAGAAGCGATCGGAGACCGACTCGGCCGATGAGGCCGGAACCGGAGAGACACACGCTGATCGGGACGCGGAAAAAGCGACCGAGGGGAATGAGGAAACAACCGGCGAGAACTCGGACGAGCGGCCAGCCGCGCCGGACGCCTCTCCCGGTTCGGGTGAGGAGTCGGGATCAGGTTGATCCCCTGCGCACGGCGTAATATCCGCGCCGGGTGCGTATCTCGACGCCCTTGCCGGGCGCCGTCATCTTGATCTTCCGCCAGCGCCCGTCCCAGACCGTCGATGTCGGCTCGTAGGTCAGGTAGTACTGGCTCTTCAGCTCCAGTGCGATCTCCTCGTACACCCCCTGCAGTTCCTCCACCTTGTTCGGGAAGTAGGGGCGGCCGCCGGTCTCCTCGGCGAGTAACTTCAGGACGCGCCGCAGATCGATATCGAGAACGCTCGTCCCGAGACCGATCGGATAGATGATCAGGTCGGAGAGCTTCGCCTCATCCAGAATCCGTTTGAATGAGAATTTGCTCGACGTGTCGTCACCGTCGGTCAGCAGAATGATCGCCTTGCGGCCATCGATGCCGCGCAGCTTACGGTAGGAGGCGTACAGCGCATCGTACAGGGCGGTCCCCCCGAGGGCCTGCGTGCTCGTGATCGCCTCGGTCAGATCGTCCTTGTCGGCCGTGATGTCCTGTAACAGATAGACCTTCTCGTCGAAATCGATGACGAGCGCCCTGTCCTCCTCCTCGAGGGAATTGACGAACTGGCTCGCCGCAGCGTGCACCGTGCCGAGCGCCGTCTGCATGCTGCCGCTACTGTCGAGGATGAGCGCCAGGGTGACCGGGCGCTTCTCGACATAAAAATCGATGATCTCCTGGGGCTCGCCGTCTTCTTCGAGGACGAGATCCTGTACGGTCAGGTCGGTTGCGAAGCGCGGGCCGTCCCCCCCCTTAGAGCGCGCGGTGGCGTAAAGGATGACCCGGTTGACCTGCACGGCGTAGTTCAGGATCACCCGTTTGAGGATCACCGTGTCGGAGACGGTGACTCCCTCGCGGTGATAGGCGATGCTTCGAATCACCCACGATCGCGGCTCGGTCCCGAAGTCGAAGATGCACCGATACGGCGGTTCCGTGTCGATGAAGACCAGCTGGTCCTCGACGAAGAACTCGACCTTCTCGATCAGCTCGGGATCCGCGGCGGTGACATCGGCCTCGATCTCCGAACGGCCGAACCGGAAATCATTGCTCTCGGGGTTGGTGATGTGGATGGCGAACCCCTTACGCCTGCTGACGTCCGGCGGTTTCGGAAGCTCCATGTCGTCGGGGCGGGGTGACATCTGGGCGATGCCCGGAGCAAGGGCGATCGGAAGAAGGATCAGGACACACAGGATGATCGCGTAGCGGGTCACGATGTCTCCTCGCCGTCGTGCGTTGCGGCGGTCGTCTCCCCGCCCTCCAGTGCGCCGACCGGCGCCGGCGGGACGCCGAGATCCTCGATCAGCTCGCGAACCCTGCGCGCGAGTGGCGTCGAGTCGGCCTTTTCGAGATAGACGGACCATGCCCCGCGCGCGTCATCCCTGCGACCGAGGCGGAAGTAAGCGTTGCCGAGATAAAGATGAGCTTCCGGATCGTCGGGGTGGTCGCTCAGATAGGTCGAGAAGACCGCGACGGCGCGCCGGTCCAGCCCCAGCCCCGCGCACGCCACCCCCACGTTGAACAGCGCGCGGGAACGGAGCTCTGAAGATGACGGCGTCGGGGGGCCCGGATCGGCCATCTCCCGGAAGAGCATGAGGGCGCGGGTGTAGAGCCGGCCCTCCAGGTATTCGAGGCCCAGCTCGAAGCGAAGCGCATTCCGTAATGCCGCGTCATCGTTCTTCGTCCCCAGCCCGGCATCCGGGAGGATCGATTCGGTGTCATCCGCGACGGATCCATCGTCCGGGGGGGGCAGCTCGACGGTCATCACTTCGGCCGGTGAGAGCAGCGTGATCGTGCGCTCGATCAGAACGGCGGCGCGGTGGTGCGCTCCCCGAGCCGACAGGAACCGGGCCAGCTCGAGCATGGCCTCCGGATCGGCAGGCTCGCTCGAAGCCCGTTCGTGCAGCAGGGCGTGCCGGGCCGCATCGGCGCGCGCCTTTTCGAGCGCCGCACCGACGGCGCGTCGCATCTGGGCATCCTCGATCCCGCGCTCGTACAGATCCTCCAGGACTTCACGCGCAGACTCGAACTCTTCCTGGGATCGCTTGAGATCCGAAAGCACGAGATGTGCGCCGGGGTGATCATGATCCTGCGCCAGCGCCGACAGGATCTCCGCCTCGGCGCGCCGGTACGATTGAAGATCGAGATAAATGCCCGCCAGAGCGACGTATGGTTCGGGGTCGGAGGGGGCGAGCTCCTGCGACTTACGCGCCGCCGCGATGGCGTCATTGAATCGATTCTGACGGGCGTAAGCGACGCTGAGGCGGGTGTAGGCGCTGGAGAAATCGAGCTTCACCGAGATCGCTTTCAGGAACAGCTCGATGGCGTCGTCGAGACGATCCTGACGCAGATAGAGATCGCCCAGGTGCGTGTAAACGTCGGCGAACGCGACGTTGATCTGCAGCGCCTTGCGATACTGCTCTTCCGCGGCCGTTTCGTTGCCGATGCTTTCGAACAGACGGCCGAGCCCGTCGTAGGCCGGCGCGTAATTCGGCTGCAGGTCGAGGGCCCTCAGATACTCGGCCCTCGCCTCGCTCGAGTCCCCCTGTTTCAGGTAGGCGTCGCCAAGCACGACGTGGGCCTGGATGTAGTCCGGCTGGAGGTCGAGGGCATACTTCAGCGGCTCGATCGCCTCGCCGTAACGGCGGCTGGCAACGAGTGACGCCCCGAGATAGTAGTAGGCCAGAAATGAATTCAGGTTGATATTGACGACCTGCCGGAACGCCTCCGTCGCGTCCTCGTACTTCCCCTCTTTGTAAAGCCGCATGCCTTCGGTCTGCAGACGGAACGAGAGGGTGCGCGCCTCCCTGGACGGAATGGCCGAGGCGGGGGAGGGCAGCGCCAGCAATGCGCAGCCGGTCAGGAGGATCGGGACGAGCCGGGGCGTCCATTTAGCCATCGTGGCCTGCTTTCAGTCGCACCGTGTTCAACACTATAGCCGAAAAGCTAATCCGTTTTGGGCGGGGTGGCAACCCGGATGGCGAAACGGGGTAAACTCCCCGGCGATGATTTCGCCCCGGTCCACCCGTCGGGTCGTGCGGGTCGCCTGCTGCGGCCTGATCCTCCTTCTGGGTGCTCCGGACGGGGTCCGGGCGGCAGCCGTCGATTTCGCCCTCGGCTGGTACAACTACGAGGGAGAGTTCGAGGGCACGAACGAGATCACCCTCGAGAATATCCCACTGGAGATGATCATCAACCGCCGCGGCGGGCGGCTCTCCATCATCCTGCCCTACACCAAGATCAAGGGAACCGGTCAGGTCACGATGACCATGGACGGGCCGATGCTGATCGGGGCCGGCGGTCCCGGCGCCCCGTCCTACCAGACCAGTCGTGCCGGTGGATCCGAATCCGGTCTGGGCGACATCATTCTGCGCGACGAGAGCTACCTGAAACGCGGCGGCAAGGGGCAGTCGCCGTTCGTCTCCTGGATGTTCGAATGGAAGA
>JAZGDH010000387.1:0-3362 GCA_036477555.1 Acidobacteriota bacterium | reverse complement strand
AAGCGGCACCCTGCCGGCGGGTTCGCCGGCGAGGGGAGCTCCCCGCTGAGGGGAGACCGCTCCCGTGCCCTGCCCGGGTCGGGGATCGGGATCGCCTGCAGAAGGGCCTTAGTATAAGGGTGAACGGGGTTTTTGAAGATCTCCTTCGTGGGGGCCATCTCAACAATCCTTCCCAGGTACATCACCGCGACGCGATCGGCGATCCGCTCAACGACGGCGAGATCGTGGGCGATAAACAGGTAGGCGATGTCGAACTCCTCCTGCAGGTCGATCAGCAGATTGACCACCTGGGCCTGCACCGACACATCCAGCGACGACACCGGCTCATCGGCGATGATCAATCGCGGCCGCAGCGCGAGGGCGCGCGCCACCCCGATGCGCTGGCGTTGTCCGCCCGAGAATTCGTGCGGGTAGCGGCGCATCACCGAGGGATCGAGACCGACCCGGCCGAGCAGCGCGGCCACCATCTCGTCGCGTTCCTTGCGAGAGGTCCCGATGCGGTGGACGTCGAACGGTTCGCGTACGATCGTTCCGACCCGCATGCGCGGGTTGAGCGAGCTGTACGGGTCCTGAAAGATCACCTGGATGCGGCGCCTCATCCTGCGCATTTCTCGCGGAGCCAATGCGAGCAGGTCGGCGCCTTCGAACCGGACGCGACCGGCCGTCGGCTCGAGGAGTCTCAGAATACAGCGGCCTGTGGTCGTCTTGCCGCTGCCGGATTCCCCCACCAGCGCCAGCGTCTCACCCGGAGCGATGGTGAGCGAGATGCCATCCACCGCACGGACCCGGCCGGAGACGCGCGAGAAGAGCCCCCGGCGGATCGGGAAGTGTTTGACGAGGTCTTCGACCTCGAGAAGCGGGCGCCCCCCGGCGCCGGCACTGACCGGCGCCGGCGGCGCGGCGGTCGCGCTCATGCCGGCCTCCCGTCGGGGCGGTGGTGTAAGAAGCAGGAGACACGTCGCGGGACGTTCCCGTCGCCGAGTGGCAGAAACTGCGGCGCCTGCTCGCGGCATTCGGCCAGCACGTCGGGGCAGCGCGGGTGGAATGCGCAGCCAGCCGGCAGAGCGGCGAGGTCCGGGACGTTCCCCTCGATCGCCACCAGGCGCGATCGGCGCCCGTCCTTCCGCTCGCCGCCCTCGCCCAGACGGGGAACCGATCGCAGCAGCCCCGCGGTATAGGGATGACGGGGATTGGCGAACAGCTCACTCACCGGCGATTCCTCGACGATCTTCCCCGCGTACATCACCGCGACCCGGTTGGCCATCTCGGCGATGACCCCCAGATTGTGACTGATCAGCAGCAGGGAGAGATTGAACTCCTTCTTCAGGCTCCGCAGCAGGTCGAGTATCTCCGCCTGGATGGTGACGTCGAGCGCGGTGGTCGGCTCGTCGGCGATCAGCAGGGACGGGCGGCAGGCCAGGGCCATGGCGATCATCACCCGCTGCCTCATCCCGCCCGACATTTGGTGCGGGTAGTCGCGCACTCGACGAGCCGCGTCCGGGATGCGGACGAGATCCATCAGGCGGGCGGCCTCGGCCAGCGCCGCCTTCTTTTTCATCATGCCGTGGACGATCAGCCCCTCGGCGATCTGGTAGCCAACTGTAAAGACCGGGTTGAGGGCCGTCATCGGCTCCTGGAAGATGAAGGCGATCTCGCGGCCGCGGTAACGGCGCATCTCGCGCTCCGACAGGCCGATCAGGTCGGCGCCCTTATAAAAGATACGGCCGGAGACGATTCGCCCCGGCTCCGGGACCAGGCGCAGCAGCGAGATGGCGGTGACGCTCTTGCCGCAGCCCGATTCGCCGACCAGGCCGAGCGTCTCCCCCTCGTCGATGTGCAATGAAACGCCGTCGGCGGCACGCAGGGTGCCGCTCCGGGTGGGAAATTCGATCGAGAGATCGTCGACTTCGAGGAGCCTGGTCACGATCTCCCCCCGGTGAGGTCCGGATCGCCGCATACGCGGGACGGACCGCGCTTCAAAGCGTGGCGCTCGGTGCGTGGGCGCCGAAGACCGCGCGCAGCCTTTCGCTGATCTCACCCAGCGTAACCCGTGCCTCGACCGCATCGAGGATCCGCGGCATCAGATTATCCCGGCCGCGGGCCGCCGACTCGAGCCGTTTCAGGGCGGCATCGGCCGCGGCGCCGTCGCGCGACTCCCGCAGAGCCACGAGGCGGGCCCGCTGGTCTCCTTCCAGCCGAGGATCGATCTTCTGGAGTGGAATCTTCGAGCCCCCGTCTTCCTCCTCGGCGAAGCGGCTGACCCCGACGATGACCCGTTCACCCGCCTCGACCAAGCGCTGGTACTGGTAGGCTGCCTCCTGAATCTCCCGCTGCTGGAACCCCGACTCGATGGCCCGCACCGTTCCGCCGATCTCGTCGATCTGCTTTAGATAGATTCCGACCTTCTCCTCGATCGAGCTGGTCAGCGTTTCGATGGCATAGGAGCCGCCGAGCGGGTCGACCGTGTCGGCCACACCGCTCTCGTGAGCGAGGATCTGCTGGGTGCGCAGCGCGATGGTGGCCGCCTTCTCGGTCGGCAGGGCGAGCGCCTCATCCATCCCGTTCGTGTGCAGGCTCTGGGCGCCGCCGAGCACCGCCGCCAGGGCCTGCACGCCGACGCGCGCGATGTTGTTCTCGGGCTGCTGGGCCGTGAGCGTCGATCCTCCCGTCTGCGCGTGGAACCGCATCTGCATGGCCCGTTCGCTCACGACGCCGAAGCGCTCCTTCATGATCCGCGCCCAGATCCGGCGGGCCGCGCGAAACTTGGCCACCTCCTCCAGGAAATTGTTGTGGGCGTTGAAGAAGAAGGAGATCTGCCCGGCGATCTTCTCCACCGACTCACCGGCGGCGCGCGCCGCCTCGAGATACGCGATGCCGTTGGCGAAGGTGAATGCCACCTCCTGCACCGCCGTCGATCCCGCCTCGCGGATGTGGTAGCCGCTGACGCTGATGGCGTTCCAGCGCGGCAGCTCGTCGCGACAGTAAGCGAAGAGATCGGTGGCGATCCGCAGAGAGGCTTCCGGAGGATAAATGTAGGTGCCACGCGCGATATATTCTTTGAGGACGTCGTTCTGCACCGTGCCTGTGAGTCGATCGAGCGAGATCCCGCGGGAGCGCGCGACGGCGACGTATAACGCCAGCAGGATCGCCGCCGTCGAATTAATCGTCATTGACGTCGAAACGCGATCGAGCGGGAGATCGGCCAGCAGCTGCTGCATGTCGTCGATCGTGTCGATCGCGACGCCGACGCGCCCCACCTCGCCGGCGGCCATGGCGTGGTCGGAGTCATACCCCATCTGTGTCGGCAGGTCGAAGGCGATTGACAGCCCGGTCTGGCCCCGTTTCAGCAGGTAATGCATGCG
>JAZGDH010000386.1:0-4109 GCA_036477555.1 Acidobacteriota bacterium | reverse complement strand
CGATCCCGACGCCAGGCATCCACCGCGGCGTGATCGCCCGAGGTCAGAACCTCGGGCACCCGCCAGCCGCGGAATTCGAACGGGCGCGTATACTGCGGGTGATCGAACCGCCCGTTGTAAAACGAATCGTTTCGCGCCGCATCCTCATCCCCGAGAGCACCGGGAACGAGCCGGGTCAGGGAATCGACGAGAACCATCGCCGGGATTTCTCCTCCCGTGAGCACGTAGTCCCCGATTGAAATCGACTCGTCCGCCAGATGCTCGCGCACCCGTTCATCGACACCCTCGTAGTGACCGCAGAGCAGGATGAGGCGGTCGTACCCGGACAGGCGCAGCGCGTGTCCCTGGTCGAAGCGCTCCCCCTGCGGGCAGAGGAGAATGGTGCGCGTGCTCCGTTCCGGAAAACGCCTGGCGATGTCATCCGCCGCGGTAAACAGCGGACCCGGCATCAGCACCATCCCGCCGCCTCCACCGTATGGCGTGTCGTCCACCTTGCGGTGCTTGTCACTGGCGTAATCACGCAGATCATGCAGACGGAGTTCGACCAGTCCGCGTTCACGCGCGCGCCGGACGATACTGTGCCCCAGCGGTCCCTCGAGCATCCCTGGAAAGGCGGTCACGACATCAAACTTCATAAAGCTCCAGCAGACCATCCGGCGGATCGATCGTGATCGTGCCGGCGACCGTATCGATGTTGGTGCAGATCGAGCGCGCCGTAGGAATCAGAATCGCGTTCCGGCGATCGTCTTGCCGATCGCTTCCCGATCGGACGACCTGCAACAGCGGTGTTCCACCCGTGTCGATCACGTCCTCGACGCGTCCGAGATTGCAGCCCTCACGGGTCCACACCTCCATCCCAACCAGTTCGAAAATATAATAGTTGCCCTCCGGCAGCGCAACCAAGCTGTTGCAGGGAATCAAGATATCCCGGCCGATCAGTTCCGAGGCCTGCCCCGCCGAATCGATCCCGCTCAGCTTCAGGACCAGCTTCCCGCCGTAGATCGAGTGCTGCTCGATGCCGAAGCGTGTGGTATTCCCCCCGGATCGGCCGATCAGGACCCAGGAATGGCCTGCAATCTGGTCGATGCCTCCGGGGATGAGCCGCGCCGTGAGCCGTCCATCCCCGCCCCGTAGACGCAGACTCGTGGCGACCACCACCGGACGCTCCCCCCGCTGCTCCCCGCCGCCGGAGCTGGAGAGGGGCCGTTCACTCGAGGATTTCAAGATCGTAAGAGCCGCCGTGCCTCGCCCCTGCCACGCCGAGCAGCGTTCTCATCGCCTGGGCGGTGCGACCCTGCCGGCCAATCACGCGCCCCAGTTCATCGGGGTCGACCTCGAGCTCGAAGACGGTCGTGTCCCCCTCTTCCACGGTGTGCACCGAGACGCGGTCAGGCTGATCGACGAGGTCACGCGCCACCGCCTCGATCCAGCCGCTGAGATCGGGTCCCTTCTCCATCAGTCCGTCTCCCCTCAAACCTGCGCCGACCGGGCTCTCTCAATAAGCCTACGAACGGTGTCGGACGGGTGCGCTCCCTTACGGATCCATTCGTCGGCCTTGCCGACGTCGATCTGGACGACCTTGGGATTCTTCATCGGATCGTAGTATCCCAGCTGATCGGTTACGCGTGACTCAGGCACGCGCGTCGATTCGGATACGACGACCCTGTAAAACGGCTTGTTCTTCTTGCCTGCCCTGCGCAGGCGGATCTTCAGCACGGATTCACCTCTCTGCCGGCAGAGGCGCAACGCCCCCCGGCTCTTCCTCCGGACCCGACTGCTCCATCGATGCCCTCCCCACGGGCCCCGGCTAGCGCGGGGAAAACCGGCCGGAGCCGGACAAGGCGCGCCCGAGAGCACCCCCGCCGCGGCCGCGGCTCATACTCTTCATCATCTTCTTCATCTGACGAAATTGCTTCAACAATGTATTGACCTCGGGCACCGACGTACCCGATCCCCGAGCGATACGCAGGCGACGGCTTCCGTTGATCACGTCGGGACGCCGTCGCTCCTCGCCCGTCATCGATCCGATCATCGCGCGCGTGCGCACCAGACTCCCCTCGTCCAGATCGACGTTCTGCAGGGACGCCGCACCGGGCAGCATGCCGAGGATCTCCCGAAGGGACCCCATCCGTCCGACTTTCTCGAGTTGATCGGCCAGATCCTCCAGCGTCAGCTCGTTACGGCGCATCCGGCGCGCCACCGTCTGCGCCTCCTGGCGATCGGCGATCGTCTCGACCTTTTCGATCAGAGACAGGACGTCTCCCATGCCGAGGATCCTCGAGACCATCCGCTCCGGCTGAAACGGCTCCAGGTTTTCGACGTGCTCGCCTGTTCCGACGAACTTGATCGGAACCCCGGTGACATGGCGGAGCGAGAGTGCCGCGCCGCCTCGTGCGTCACCGTCGGCCTTGGAGAGGATCGCGCCGGTCAGGACCAGTTGCTCGTGAAAAGCGCGTGCCGACCTCACGGCATCCTGTCCGGTCATCGCGTCGGCCACGTAGAGAATCTCGGTCGGCTCGACCACGTCGCGGATCGCGGTGATCTCCGCCATCAGTTCGTCGTCGATATGCAGCCGTCCCGCCGTGTCGATGATGACCGGGTCTCGTCCGACCTGTCGCGCCTCCTTCAGCGCCATGCGGCAGATACCGACCGGGTCGGCCCCCTCGTCGCCCGACTCGACCGGTACACCGATTTGCTCCCCCAGCACCCGCAACTGATCGACTGCGGCCGGGCGGCGTACATCGGCCGCCACGAGGAGAGGTGATCGACCCTGCTCCCGCGACCAGCGGGCCAGCTTGGCGGCAGTGGTCGTCTTACCCGAGCCCTGAAGGCCGGTCATCAGGATCACCGTCGGAGGGCGTGATGCCTGACGCAGACGCGCTTCCGTGCCCTGCGCGAGGATCTCCGTCATCTGGTCACGCACGATCTTCACGATCTGCTGGCCCGGGGTGAGGCTTCGCAGGATGTCTTCGGTGTTCGACCTCTCGCGAACCCTCTCGATCAGTTCCTTGACCACCTTGACGTGGACGTCAGCCTCGAGCAGCGCGAGGCGAATCTCGCGCAGCCCCTCGCGGATCTCGGTTTCCGTGAGGTGGCCGTGCCCCCGCAGGGTGCGGAACGCCTTCTGCAGTCGCTCACTCAGAACGTCGAACATGTTCGCAACGCACCCGGGTGCGCTCAGACGAGCGACAGCAGGTGCCCGAGCTTCTCCTTCTTGGTCTTGAGATAGCGGCGCGAGGTGTCGTTCGGGGCGACCTCCAGGGGGACGCGCTCGACGATTTCGAGCCCGTAGCACCGCAGTGCGGAGAATTTCCCCGGATTGTTGGTCAGGATCCGGATTTTGCCGCAGCCGAGATCGCGCAGGATCTGGGCTCCGATCCCGTAGTCGCGGTGATCGGCCTTGAATCCGAGCTTGTGGTTGGCCTCGACCGTGTCCCTCCCCGCATCCTGCAGCTCGTACGCGCGCAGCTTGTTGATCAGACCGATGCCCCGCCCCTCCTGTCTGAGATAGACCAGCACTCCCTTGCCCACCCGGGAGATCGTCTCCATGGCAAGCCGCAGCTGGGGGCCGCAATCGCAACGCAGTGAACCGAAGACGTCGCCGGTGATGCATTCGGAGTGCACGCGGACGAGGACCGGCTCCTCGGGCTGGATGGTCCCCATGACGAGGGCCAGATGTGTCTTCTTATCGGCGTTGGTCCGGTAGGCGGAGATACGGAAAGGACCGGTCTCGGTCGGCAGATCCGGCTGGGCGACGCGGCGCACGAGGCTCTCGTGCCGCATTCTGTGCGAGATGAGGTCCTCGATCGCGATCATCCCGATTCCGTGCCGCTTCGAGAACACCTCCAGCTGCGGAACGCGGGCCATTGTGCCATCTTCGTTCATGATCTCGCAGATGACTCCGGCGGGGTACAGGCCGGCCAGGCGGGCCAGGTCGACCGCCGCCTCGGTCTGTCCCGCCCGCTTCAGGACGCCCCCATTTTGCGCCTTGAGCGGAAAGGTATGCCCGGGCCGGGTCAGGTCCTCGGGTCGGGTTTTCGGATCGATCGCGACGCGTATCGTGTGGCAGCGGTCGGCGGCGGAGATTCCGGTCGACACGTTGCGACGCG
>JAZGDH010000385.1:0-14840 GCA_036477555.1 Acidobacteriota bacterium | reverse complement strand
GATGAGACCCTTCCGCGCCAGCTTCTGCAGGAGCTTCGCCATCAGGGCCGGCGGGATGTGATGCTCGGCGGCGATTTCGCGGGCGCTCAGGAAGCCCCCATTCGACACCCCGGCGAGGTGTTGCATGGCCATGAGGCCGTAGTCGGCCCGCTTGGAAAGGCGGATCACACCAGTATCTCCTGGAAGCTCATATGGGACCTATGGAGTCCTATATTAGGGGTCGGCCCGCATCGCTGTCAAGCTTCGCGACGGCTGAGGCATCTGGCGGGTGGTTGTTCATGACGGCCTGTCGGGCGTGGCTTTTCGCGTGGTAGGAACTGCGAACGAGAGGACCGGATTCCACGTGCCGGAAGCCGAGGCCCCGGGCACGCTCGCCGATCTCGCTGAACTCGTCCGGATGAAGATAGCGAATGACCGGCAGGTGCTCGCGGGTCGGCCGCAGGTACTGCCCGATCGTCAGAACCTCGACCCCCGTCTCAGCCAGGATCGCGAGGGTCTCGAACAGTTCAGCGCGCGTCTCGCCGAGGCCGAGCATCAGCCCCGTCTTGACCAGCGGCCGGCTTGCCCCTCCACGCCGGAGCACCACCTCGCGCAGCAGCGCGACCGAGCGCTCGAAGCTCGAGCCGATCCGGGCGGTGTCGTACAGGGATGGCACGGTCTCGACGTTGTGGCTGAAGACGGCCGGGCCTGCCGGAAGAATGGCGTCGAGCGGTCGCGGCACACCCCGGAAATCGGGGGTGAGCACCTCCACGTCACACCCGGGAACCCGCTCGTGGACGGCACGGATCACGGCGCCGAAGTGCGCGGCTCCACCGTCGGGCAGGTCGTCCCGATCGACCGAGGTGATCACGGCGTGATCCAGTCCCATCCGATCGACCGCCTCGGCCAGTCGTCCCGGCTCCTGCAGGTCGACCGCCCCGGGCCGCCCGGTCGCCACGGCGCAGAAGCCGCAGCGCCGGGTGCAGACGTCGCCCAGAATCATGAAGGTCGCCGTCCTGTCCCCCCAGCACTCATAGATGTTGGGGCAGCGTGCCTCCTCGCAGACGGTGTTGAGATGCAGGCCGTTCATGAGGCGCTTCACGGTCCGGTAGTGGCCGTCGGTCCGGAGACGAATCCTCAGCCAGGGCGGCTTCGGGCCGCCGCGGATCGCGGAGGCGGGAGCGCTCATCCGATCCCTCCCGCCGCGGCGCCCTGCTCCTCCGGCTGGTCGTTGTCGATCATCGTTCTTTCGAACAGCTCCCCGAAAAGCGGCACGATCTCACTCGCCACGTCCTCGAGAGGGATCCGTCGCCTCAGAATTCGTTCCATCGAGGTGACGTCGGGGCCGCGCAACCCGCACGGCACGATAAAACCGAAGTGCGAGAGATCGGTCGTCACGTTCAGCGCGAATCCGTGCGTGGTCACCCATCGCGATAAATGCACCCCGATCGCGGCGATCTTCTCTTCACCGACCCAGACGCCGGTCAGCCCCGTCCTGCGACCCGCCGTGATCCCGAAGCGGTCGAGCGCCCGGATCAGCAGATTTTCGAGATCACGCAGGTATCGCCCCACGTCCCGTCGATCCGGCTTGAGGTCGACGATCGGATATCCGACCAGTTGCCCGGGGCCATGGTACGTAACCTGGCCGCCGCGGTTGGTCCGTTCGACCGTGATGCCGCGCGCGCGCAGTGTTGTCGCTCCGAGCAGCACATCATCATCCCGCGCATTGCGCCCGAGCGTGATGACCGGGGGGTGCTCGAGCAGCAGCAGGTGATCCGTCGGGGAGCCGTCCTTGATCGCGCGCGCGCAGCGCTCCTGCAGGTCGATGCCGTCGCGGTACGCGACCCGTCCGAGGTAGTTGTGCAGGCAGTGACGCATGGCAGTCTCACTCTGGACCCTAGAGGATTTCAGGGAATCGAGCGTTCTCCAGCGTGTCCTTCACGTGCGCGAGGAACTGATCGGCGAGGGCGCCGTCGAGCACCCGATGGTCGAAGGAGAGCGACAGGTAGACCATCGGTCGGATCCCGATGGCGTCCTGCACGACGACTGGCCGTTTCGTGATCGCGCCGATCCCCATGATGCCGACCTGGGGCTGGTTGATGATCGGCGTTCCGAACAGGCTGCCGAAAATCCCGGGGTTGGTGATGGTGAACGTTCCCCCCTGAACCTCGTCCGGATTGAGCTTGCGCGAGCGGGCACGCTCCGCCAGGTCGGTGAGCGCTTTCGCGATCCCCGACAGGCTGCGATCGTCGGCGCTCTTGATGACCGGCACGATCAACCCCCCGTCGAGCGCAACCGCGACGCCGATGTTGATGTCCTTCTTGTAGATCACATTGTCGCCGTCGAGGGAGGCGTTGACGATCGGAAACGCCTTGAGGGCGGCGACCGCCGCCTTGACGAAGAAGGGCGTGATGGTCAGCTTGACGGCGTGACGTTGAAGGAATGCTTCGCGGTGCTCCTGCCGCAGCTTCATGACCCGGTTCATGTCGACCTCGAAGATCGTCGTCACGTGCGCCGAGGTCCTGCGACTGAGCACCATGTGCTCCGCGATCTTCCGCCGCATCGTCGACATCGGCTCGGTCGAGATACGCTCGCCCGGAGCGAAAGCCGGGCCCGCGGCCGCTGCGGGCGCCGCCGGTGCACCACCCGACTCGAGAAGGGAGAGAACGTCGCGCTTCGTCACCCGTCCGCCGGCGCCGGTCCCCTGAATGCGGCTGATATCGATGGAGTGCTCTTTCGCGATCTTACGGACCACTGGCGATGAGCGCACCCGGCGCAGCTCGTCGATGCCCGCGCCCGACTCGACCATCGCGGAGGCACGGGGAAGCGCTCCCCCACCGCCTGCCGGCGGGGACGCCGCGGCCGGAGGGGATATGGACCTGAGCGGCGCGGCCGCCTGCTGCGGCTGCACGGCCGGAGCCGGGGCGCTCTTCGTCGCGCTCCCGCCTCCCGGGCCTGCCGTGACCGTCGCATTGGCATCGGTCTCGATCAGAGCGACGACGATGTTGACCGGAACGGTCTCCCCTTCCTGCACCTTGATCTCTGCAAGGACGCCCGCCGAAGGAGCCGGGATCTCAGCGTCCACCTTGTCCGTGGAGATCTCGAAGATCGGCTCATCGCGCGCCACCTTGTCGCCCACCTTCTTCAGCCAGCGCGTCAGAGTGCCCTCGGCGATGCTCTCGCCCATCTGGGGCATGATCACGTCTACCCGCATCATCGCTCCTTATCGTCCATGCCGCGTCCCATTCCGGTCGTCCGGCGCGCCGTCGGGCGCGCATTCGCTCAATAGGCCGCCAGCTGGCGGGCCGCCTGCAGAATCTTATCCTTGTTCGGCAGGAAAAAGGCCTCCAGAGGTGGGCTGTAAGGAACCGGAGTGTCCGGCGCCGTTACCCGCAGCACGGGGCCATCGAGGTATTCGAATATTTCCTCGTTAATGATCGCCGCGATCTCTCCCGCGATCCCTCCCGTGCGCGTGTCCTCATGCACGATCAGCGCCTTGCCTGTCTTGCGCGTCGAATCGAGGATGGCGTCCTTGTCGAGGGGTAACAGGGATCGGAGATCGACCACGTCCGATTCGATCCCCTTCTCCTTCGACAGCGTCTCCGCCGCCTCCATTGTCGGGTACAGCATCGCCCCGTAGGTCAGGATGGTGAGATCACGTCCCTCGCGCCGCACGGCGGCGCGGCCGATCGGCACGATGTAGTCGTCGTTCGGCAACTCCTCCTTGATTCGCCGGTACAGGTACTTGTGCTCCAGGTAGATGACCGGATCGTCGTCGCGGATCGACGCCTTGATCAGGCCCTTGGCGTCGTAGGCGGTGGCCGGCGCGACGACTTTCAGCCCCGGCGTGTGCACGAAGTACATCTCCGGGTTCTGCGAGTGGAATGGCCCGCCATGAACCCCCCCGCCGCTCGGCCCACGAATGACGATCGGAACCCCGGCTCCCCAGCGGTATCGGTTCTTGGCAGCGAAGTTCGTAATCTGGTCGAACGCGCAGGAAATGAAATCGATGAACTGCATCTCGGCGATCGGGCGCATCCCCATCAGCGCTGCCCCGATCGCGGCCCCCACGATCGCCGACTCCGAGATCGGCGTGTCGATGACCCGCATTTCTCCGAAGCGTTTCAGCATCCCCTCTGTCACCTTGAACGCGCCGCCGTAGATACCGACGTCCTCGCCGAGGATGAACACCTCCTTGTTCGCCTCCATCTCCTCCCAGATGCCCTGCCGAATCGCTTCAACGTAGGTCGTCAGCGCCATGCCATGTCCTCCATCGGACGGAACCCGCGCCGTCCCTTGCTCCGGCGATCACTCACCATACACGCCATGAAGGCACTCTTCCGGCTCCGGGAACGGCTGCCGCTCCGCCCACGCAACCGCTTCGTCCAGCTCAACGGCGATGCGACCGTCCATCTCATCGAGGGCCGCGGAATCGAGGAGGCTCCGCTCGCCCAGCAGGGACACGAGCCGATCGATCGGATCCTTGTGCGCCCATTCCTCGAACAGGTGCGGGGGGACGTAGCCGGCATCATCATGCGCCGAGTGGCCGGTCATCCGGAACGTCACACACTCGAGGATCGTCGGCCCCTGGCCCTGCCGGGCCCGTTCGACGGAGCGGCCCACCGCGTCGTACACCGCGAGCACGTCATTGCCGTCCACGGTTTCCCCGGGCACCGCGTACGCCAGCGCCCGATCGGAGAAACGCTCGATGGCCATCTGGCGGGAGACCGGCGTCGAGTAGGCGTACTGGTTGTTGTTGCAGATGAAGACGATCGGCAGCCGTTGAACGGTGGCGAAGTTCACGCCCTCGTGCCAGTCACCGCGGCTGGACGCACCCTCGCCGAAGAAGCAGAATGAGATCTGATCGGTTCCCCTCATCTTGAAGGTGAGGGCGGTGCCGGCCGCCACGGGAATACTGTCACCGAGATGGGATATGAAGGCGACGAGCCGGTACCGCATGTCCCCCATGTGCATGTTGCCGTCGCGCCCCCGGGTGAGCCCGGTGCGGCGAGCCATGTACTGCGCGAGGATGCGCTCCGGCGTCACGCCCTGCATCAGGAAGATGGCCATGTCGCGGTGCGAAGGGGAGATGATGTCGTCGATTTCGTCGTTTCCCGTGTGACGGATGTGCATCGCCGCTCCGACCGAGATCGCCTCCTGCCCGCGGCTGACGTATACGCCTCCGGAGATCTTTCCCTGGCGATGGAGCTTGCGTTCGATGCGATCCTCGATCGCGCGGGTCAGCTTCATATAGTAGAGCATCCTCAACAGCCCTGCGTCGTCCGGCTCCCGCCGATTCGACCCGTCGCGGGCACCGACGACGCGATCTCGCGGGCGTCCTGCTGCGCGCACCGGTTTCAGGATATCGGCCACCACGGCTCCTCGTAGCGGGGCTCCCGATAGACACCCCGGAGCGCCTCCTCAGGAGGGGGGAGCGGGCTTTCGAGCGCTGCGGCGGCCTCCTGGTCGAGCGTCACCGCGATCTCCCGCGTCAGTTCCTCGATCTCCTTCCGCGTCGCGTGCCCTTCCTCGACGAGGAACTTCTCCAGTCTGTCGAGAGGATCGAGCTTTCGCCATGCCTCCAGAAGTTCGCGGGGAACATAACGCATGTCGTCATGCTCGGCGTGCCCCTTCATCCGGAATGCGCGACATTCGATCAGTGTCGGGCTGCCGTCCCGGCGGCCCCGCTCCACCGCCCTGCGGGTCGCCTCGATGACGGCGAACAGATCCGTTCCGTCGACCGATTCGGACGCCACACCGTAGGCCGGGCCCCGCTCCGCGAGGCTGTTGACGGCGAACTGCCGCGGCGTCGGCACCGAGTAGGCGTAGCCGTTGTTCTCGACGATCAGGATCAGAGGAATGTCGAGCACCGCCGCCAGGTTGAGCCCTTCGTGGAAGTAGCCGGTCGAACTGCCGCCGTCTCCGATGTAGGTCAGCGCCACCTTCCGCTCGCCGCGCATCCGTGCCGCCAGGCCGGCCCCGACCATCACGGGGATCAGCGTCCCGAGGTGGCTGATCGGCCCGATCAGCGCGCGCTTCCGGACGTTCCCGAAATGCAGCGTTCCATCCTTGCCGCGGGTCGGTCCATCAAAGCGTCCGAGAAACTGGCGAAAAAGATCGGCGGGCGACACGCCACGCACGAGCAGGGATCCGATATTGCGAATCATCGGGGCGAGCAGGTCGTCCGGCGCCAGGGCCCAGGCCGTGCCGACGGAGATCGCCTCCTGTCCCAGACTGCTGTAGAAACCCCCGACGATATGACCCTGCCGGAAGAGTACCGAAAGCTTCTCCTCGACGGAACGGTTGAGACGAAGGAGGCGATGCAATTCGCGGAGTTGAGCGCGAGGCCACCCGGCCGCGTGCAGCGGCCCGGCGGGCGGCGGCATCATCCGGCGCATACTGTCGTCGGACAGCCCCCGACCGATCTCCCGATCCGGGTTCACGCTCGTCTCGTCTCTTCTCATGCGATCCGGGCTCCGCGCTTCAGAGGTGAATCCCGCGCGCGTGGAGGTTGAGGGCGGCTTCCCCCATCGCCTCGGACAGAGTCGGATGAGCGTGGATGGCGTGGAACAGCTCCTCGACGGTCGACTCCAGGCGCAGGGCGACGCTGGCTTCGGCGATCAGCTCGGTCGCCTTCGGACCGACGACGTGGATCCCCAGCAGTTCGTCGTATTTCTCGGCGCCGACGATCTTCACGAACCCTTCCGTGGCCCCGATAATCGAGGCCTTCCCGACCGCAGCAAACGGGAATCGCCCCGTGCGCACTTTGTGCCCCCGCGCACGCGCGGCCGATTCGGTCAAACCGATGCTCGCCACCTCCGGCTCGCAGTAGGTCGCGCCCGGCATTCGCGTGTAGTCAATGGGTCGCGGATTGCGGCCGGCGATCGCCTCCACCGCGACGATCCCCTCGTGAGAGGCTACGTGGGCCAGCTGCTGCGTCGGAAGCAGATCCCCGATGGCGTAGACCCAGTCCTCGCCGGTCCGCATGCGTTCGTCGACGTGCACCATCCCTCGATCGAGCTCCACCCGTGTCCCCTGAAGTCCGAGATCGGCACTGGACGGGGAACGCCCCACCGCCACCAGCAGGACCTCGGCCTTGAGGGTTTCCTTCGAACCCTTTTCGTTGCGCACCTGGACCTCGACTCCCCGCGCACCGATTTTCACGTCGTCGACCCGGGTCGACGTGCGCACCTCGATGCCGCGCTTCTTGAAGGCCTTCCGGACCTCCGCAGAAACATCCTCGTCCTCCACCGGCAGCACACACGGCAGCATCTCGACGAGGGTGACGGCGCTGCCAAAACTTCTGTAGATCGAGGCGAATTCAGCACCGACCGCCCCCGCGCCGAGGATGAGCAGATTCTTCGGCACGAACTCGAGTGCCAGCGCTTCAGTGCTCGTCAGGATGCGGCGGCCATCAACTTTAAGTTGCGGAAGCATCTTCGGTGTCGAGCCTGTCGCCAGGATGACGTTGCGCGTCTGGATCGACTGACTTTCGCCGCCGGACTTCGTGACTTCGACGACACCGCGTCCCTTCAGCCGCCCGTGACCACGCACGACGGTCACGCCATTCTTCTTCATCAGGGCTTCCACACCGCGAGCCAGGCGGCGGACGACATCCGACTTATGCTTGTGTGCGCCGGCCAGATCGAGGCGTACGTCTCCGGTTTTCACCCCGAAGCGCGCTGCATCGCGGGCGGTTTCGAGAACTTCGGCAGTGTAGAGGAGCGCCTTGGTGGGGATGCACCCCACGTGGAGGCATGTGCCGCCCAGCCCGGGCGATTTCTCGACGATCGCCGTCCTGAGTC
Organism: Acidobacteriota bacterium; assembly: GCA_036477555.1. Lineage (GTDB taxonomy): Bacteria > Acidobacteriota > Polarisedimenticolia > Gp22-AA2 > Gp22-AA2 > JAPUIN01. The sequence goes on along the minus strand of JAZGDH010000385.1, from coordinate 7,056 downwards.
CGAGCTGCACGGCTCGGATCGCGGCAACGTATCCCCCGGGACCGGAGCCGATGATGGTGAGATCGTACGCCTGTTTTTCGGCCACCCGTATTCCCCCTCTCGCGCCGTCCCGGGCACCCACGGTCCCCGGCTCCGGGGTCCACGCCCCTCTCCGAGGACGCTGCCGCTGAATCGAGAACTCACTTCCGGGAGGCGCGGCGGATTATAACAACCCGTTCCGAAAGCGGTCAATTTTCCGCCCGCCGTCTCCCTTCGCGACTCACCCCGCTGCCGCGGCGAGGAAGCGATCGATCTCATCCGGGGTGTCCTAGATGTGATGCAGGCCCCGGGCCGCCAGGTTGATGCCGTGCGACGCGCCGGTTCCCAGGGCGATGTTCGCGGGGCTGCAGCCAATCAGCCGGGCGACGGCGGTTCGGGCCCGGTCCGGCAGATCATCGAAGAGGTCCGGGGCGATCTCCTCGGGGTGCCCCTTGAACCGGAGCGATCGACGCACCTCCTCGGCGGTCTCCTTCGGGAAAGGGCCCTGGGCGGCGCAATCGAGATAGATATCCCCCGCAATTCCGGAGAAATGGTCTGACCATTTTGACCCGGCCGATGGCATCGGCTCTCCCCGTCGCCTCCCGGCTGTGCCAAATATCATACACTGCGGGTGCTTCGACCCAGGCGCGCCAGGATCCTGGTACCGGCCCGCGGGGGTATAATTGTCGAGTCGAGCTGGAGCCCCACGGAAGAGAGACGGATGAGCCAGATCACTCAGGAGAACCTGCGCGAGTCCTTCCTGTCGCCGCGACCTCAAGTAAAGATCACGAACGCGTTCGTGCAGCCGTTCGATAACGTCGTCGCCACCGCGCGCACCTGCTACTCGGGTGGCGGCATCGTCGGGACGGACCAGATCCTGGGCGATCCCTCCGCTTCCGACGACGTGCTCGACGAGCGTCGGCGCCGCCGCGACGCGCTGGCGCAGGACCTGTACCAGGCCGGGCATCACACCACCCTGCAACACGCCCATTTCCAGTTCGCCCTCAGCAACGTGAGCCGTCAATTCCTCTGGTCGTTTCTGCACAGTCATCCCTTCTATAACTCGGAGCAGGTCAGCCAGCGCTACGTGGCGGTCAAGCCGGGGAATTACGCCGTGCCTCCGATGTCACCACCCGCCCGCGCAGTCTACGAGGAGACCATCTCCCGCCAGCAGTCGGCGTACGAGGATCTGTGCACACTGTTGACCCCGCCGGCGACAGAGGCTTATTTCGACAAGTACCCCTCACGGCGACGCCATGCCGAGCGCTACACGAAGGAGATAAAGAAGAAAGCGCAGGAAGCGGCCCGGTACGTGCTACCAGTCGCCACGTTCGCCTACCTCTACCACACCGTGAGCGGCCTGACGCTGCTGCGCTACCACCGCCTCTGCCAGGGGCATGACGCACCGCTCGAGCAGCGTATCGTCGTGGAGAGCATGGTCCGCGAGCTGCTCGCGCATGATCCGGCCTACGTCGCTGTCCTCGAGCAGCCGATCCCCGTCGAGGAAACGCTCGAGCACCGCGCCCTGCAGGCGACGTCAACCAGCGATGCGGAGCGCCGTGCGTTCCTGCGCGAGTTTGATCAGGAGATCGGGGACCGCGTCTCACGTCTCATCGACCATCCGGCCCGCAACGAGGAGAACCTCGCCCGCTCCGTGCGCGAGGTCCTCGGCCTGCCGCAATCGCGCCTGTCCGACGACGACGCCATTGATCTGGTGATGGATCCGGCCAGGAATCCCTACCTCAGCGAGGCACTGAACCTCACGACGCTCAGCAAGCTGTCCCGGGCGATGGCTCACTGCCATTTCACATTTCGCAAACGGATGAGCCACGCGGGCGACTCTCAGAATCAGCGCCATCGGATGACGCCCGCTTCGCGCCCGATCCTCGAGACACATCTCACCGACGAGCCCGACTACGTGACCCCGACGCTCGTTCTCGGCGACGGATCGTCCCGGGCTCGATACGGTCAGGCGATGGAGATCGCATGGGACGGCGTTCGCAGACTGCGCAGCCTCGGCGTGCCGGACCAGTTCGCGCTTTATCTTCTGCCCAATGCCGTCTCGATCCGGTTCACCGAATCTGCGAGCCTTCTCGATCTGCGTCACAAGCACGCGATGCGCCTGTGCTACAACGCGCAGGAAGAGATCTGGCGCGCTTCTCTCGATGAAGCCCTGCAGATCCGCGAGGTCAATCCCCGAATCGGACGTTTCCTGCTGCCCCCCTGTACGCTGCGTCGGGAGGCCCGGGCCCGACCAATCTGCCCCGAGGGTCGGCGTTACTGCGGCGAGCGCGTCTGGACCTACCGTCTGGAAGACTACCGGCGGGTGATCTGAGCGGCAGCGTGGAGGGGACTCCGCTTCATCCCGCGGGCGGAGCAGCCGGGCCGCCCGATCCCGGGGACTCGATCGAGGTTCTCCCCGGGCAGATCAGCGGCCCCTTCCGGTTCGCGGATCTCTTCGGCCGATCCGCTCCCGTCGAGATTGAAATAGGTGTCGGCAAGGGACGTTTCATCCTGGAACAGGCACGCTCCCGACCCGGGGTCGATTTCCTCGGGCTGGAGTGGTCGCTCAACCACCTTCGAACGACGAAACTCAGGGCCGGACGTCTCGGGCTGACGAATCTTCGCCTCTACCGCGCCGATGCGCGACATGTCCTCTCCGACCTCGTGTCCGATGGCGCCTGTCAGCGGCTGCACGTCTATTGTCCGGATCCCTGGCCCAAGAGGCGCCACCACAAACGGAGGCTGTTCAACCCCGCCACAGTGGAGCAGATGGAGCGGGTGCTGTCGGAGGGGGGGTTCCTGCACGTCTCGACCGACGTGCGCGGGTATTTCAACGACATCCTCGAGGTCGTCGGCGCCCGCACTTCCCTCACGCCGTCGGTCGATCCGCTGTTCCCCACACCCGCGGCGCCGGGGCATACCCATTACGAGGCCAAATACGTCATCGAGGGGCGCGCCATACACCGCGCCGTGTGGGCGCGAATCACTCAATCTGGACGATGAGTTGGCCGTTCTCCACCCGGATGGGGAAGGTGCGAACCTTCATGTCCGGATCGATCGGTGATTGTCCCGTGCGGATGTCGAAGTTCCAGGCATGCCAGGGGCACGAGACCACGCCGTTCTCCTCGAGGTAGCCCTCCCCCAGTGGTCCACCCTGGTGCGGGCAGACGTTATCGATTGCATAGTACGTTCCACCCAGGTTGAAAATCGCCACCACGTGCTCATTCACGGAGACAACCTTGCTCGAACCGGGCGGAATCTCGCCCGGTGGACCGCAGCGCGCGTGGATTGCCATGCCCCCTCCTACCGGATCAGGTACGGATCGATGTTGCTCCTACCGTACGTCGCGCCGGTGCTCTCCCGCAGCCGGTGCGCCACCACCGCGAGGGCGCGGCGCACCCCCGGTGTTTTCTCCGGGTCGGTCAGCGGCTCCAGCCGGACGATCGCATCCTCCCTGCGCCGGACGATCTGGATGAAGAATTTCTGGGTGTGGCCACGATCGACGACGAGTGTCTCGATCAGCAGGGTCATTCCTTCGGGGTCCCGGAAGACGCGTTCACCCCTCACGATGAAGCCACCGTCGCGGAACAGGAAGGGTGCGATCCTGCTCTGGCACTGCTCGAGCGATATCGATCCCTGCAGGACGACGTGCGGCAAATCCCTCTCCCGGGGGATCAGGCCAGTTGTTGTTTGACGAACTGGAGAACTTCGGTGGCGTGTTCCCGCACCTTGATGCTCGGGTAGATCTGGCGAATGGTGCCGGTCTTGTCGATCACGAACGTCGTGCGGTGGATTCCGAGGAATTCTCGACCCATGAAGCTCTTCGTACCGAACACCCCGTATGCCTTGCAGACCTCGATGTCGGGGTCGCTCAACAGAAGGTAAGGGAGATCGTGTTTGGACGAGAAAGACTCGTGGGACTCCATCGTATCCTTGCTGACCCCGAGGACCACCGTCTCGAGCTCCTCGAATTGACCGTACTCGTCACGGAATCCGCAGGCTTCGACCGTGCATCCCGGCGTCGAGTCCTTCGGGTAGAAGTAGATGACGAGGTGCTTCCTGCCGATGAAGTCCTTGAGCTCGACTTTCTTGCCCCCCGTCCCCATCAGGGAAAACTGGGGAGCTTTCGTACCGATCTCGGGTTGACCATCCATAGCCATGGAGCGCCTCCACGCCAACCTGCCCGGACGCGGTCGCGCCGATCGGTTTGGCGGAATCGATCAGCGGTTATTCTATCACAGCGATTGCGGCCTTTCCGGCCCCCGGGATCCGCGTGCCGCATGGAGAAGCGGGGCCAGGAGACTGTCCCACGATGCATCATGTTTTCGAGTTCGAACCCCTCGCCACCCGGATGATCGCGGCGAGACTGATCGCGGTCCACACGCCCTCGAGCAGAATGAAACCGATCTGGATCGCCTGGATCGCGACCACCAGCAGGATCGCCCCGCCGGCGGCGTTGATGACGTGATAGCGGAGCGAATCGCGCCCCATCCACCCACCCTGATGCGCGGCATAGCCAATCAGGATGAGAGCGGCTCCAATGATCGAAACAAACTGGATCATGCGGCGACTACTCAGGCAGCAGCCGCTCGATCGCGGCCTTCCCACGCAGGGAGTCAACGTAGGCACGCACCGCCTCGTCCCGCACGGTCGATTCGAGACGGGCCCGGATACGATCCTTCGCCTCGTCGAACGGCACGATACCCGCCGGCCGCCGCTCGCCGACTTTGAGCAGATGGAACCCCCGCTGCGTCTCGATGACGTCACTGATCTCTCCGGCGGCCAGGGAGAAAGCAGCGCGCGCAATGAGGGGTGGCGCACCTGCTCCCCGGATGAGGATTCCCCGATCCCCTCCCTCGCTCGCTCCCTCTCCTTCCGAATACCTGCGGGCCATCTCCTCGAAGTCAGCCCCGGCGTGCAATTCGGACAGAATCGCCTCGATCTTCTCCCGCGCCAGCGCGCGCGCCTGACCCGGCCCGTTCGGATCAATCCGGATCAGGATCTGGCGGATCGGCACCGCTTCCCGCCGCTTCGTCTCGGCGGGGTGCTGATCGTAATAGAGACGCACATCCTCATCGCTGACCCGGACGCCGCGCAGGACCTCGCGATCGAGGAATCGTGTGATGATGAGGGACCTTCGCATCTGCGCCCGAAACTCCTTCTCCGACGTCGCATTGGTCCGCAACGTCTGGAGGAACGCCTCCTCGGATTCGAACCGTCCGCGGATCTTTTCGACCTCGGCGGTCACGTCCTTTTCCTTCACCTTGACGGTCTGCTTGATTGCCCGCTGATAAAGAAGCTCGCCGTCGATCAGCCGATCGAGCACTTTTTCGCGCGTGGCTCGCAATTCGCCGACCCCCACCCGGTTCCCGTGCTTGGTATTGAACTGCAACTGCACGGCCATCTCGAATTCACTTCTGGGGATCGGTCGTCCGTTGACCCGGGCAACCGGCCCATCAAAGGGGTCGGCCTCGGCCACCGCGATCACGGGCGACAGGACCAGCAGGAGCAGTGCGGTGAGCAGGCGCATCACATCTGTCCCGCGGGTGCCGGGAGCCTGCCCGGATTTCGCGCGGCACCGCGATCGGCCCGAATCGATCATAGACCCGCCCGTTGATCCTGCTCGATCTGTTTGTATGTGTTGACGCTGATGATCGCGGCCAGTTTCTCGGAGATCTCGCGGAAGGCGATCGCCGGCCCAGCCTTCGAGTCGTAGACGACCGGCGGCTTGCCCTCGTCGCCGCCCTGGCGCAGTCCGATGTCGATCGGGATTTCTCCCAGGAACGTCGTCTCGAGAGTCTCCGCGGCCCGGCGCCCTCCCCCGTGACTGAAGATCTCCGTCCGCTCGCCGCAGTGCGGGCAGTTGAAGTGGCACATATTCTCGATGATCCCCAGAATCGGCACATTCACCGTCTTGAACATCGCGGCCGCCTTGCGCATGTCCGACAGCGCCACCTCTTGAGGCGTCGTCACGAGCACCGAGCCGGTCAGTGGAATGATCTGCGACAGGGTGAGCTGGACGTCTCCCGTCCCCGGGGGCATGTCGATAAACAGATAATCGATGGCTCCCCACTCGACGTCCCCGAGGAACTGCTTCATGGCGCCGTGCAGCATCGGACCTCGCCAGATCACCGGCTGATCCTCCTTGAGGAAGAAGGCCATCGACATCAATTTGAGTCCGTGGACGAGAACGGGATGGATCCTCTTGTCGTCGATCTGTGGTTTGTTCGCGACTCCCAGCATCTGCACCAGGTTCGGGCCGTATACGTCGGCATCCATCAGGCCGACCGATGCCCCGGCGCGCGCGAACGACAGCGCCAGACTGGCCGCAACCGTCGATTTTCCCACCCCACCTTTGCCGGAACCGATCGCGACGGTGTTGGCCACCTCCGGGATCAGATTCCCCTGGGGCTCAATGCTGCGTCGAACCTTCGCGCTCATCTTGAGATCGATCGTCTCGACTTCGGCCACGGCGGTCAGGGCCGACCGGACATCCTTTTCGATCTGCTCCCTGAGCGGGCACCCCGGGGTCGTGAGGTTGACGGTCAAACCGACCCGGCCTCCATCAATCCGCAGATCCTCGATCATTCCGAGGCTCACGATATCGGCGCCCAGTTCGGGGTCCTTGACACCCCTGAGGGCATCGAGAATCGCCGCCTGATCGAGCTGCTTGGGTGACATTCCTGCTCCTTCAGATGCCGATCAGGCCGTCGCCGCCGTTTTCGTCCCGCGCGATCTCGCCGCCGCCGGGCCCCTCGCTGCCCACCGGAACGATGCTCCGGACGCCCGTGGCCCGCTGCCAGGGCGGGGCGAGTCCCGAGAGATCGTCAGGCACGTCTCCCATCCCGAGCACGAGCACCTGGAACCGGTCCCCCATGCGCCCCGGGAGCATCAACTCCTTCAGCGCCTCGCGCTCGCGGATCGATCGCACCTGAATTGCAGCGCGCGCCGTCTCGTCGGCGTCGGTCGGCATCTCCACCTGCCTCATAAAATCGAGACCACCCAGCGCCAGCAGAAAGCGCCCCTGAGAGATCA
>JAZGDH010000384.1:0-2421 GCA_036477555.1 Acidobacteriota bacterium | reverse complement strand
ATCAGCCTGATCGCCTCCGGTGGGCATACCTCGATTCATCTCTCTCGCAACGAGGATCGGATCGAGAGGCTCGCGCGTACACGCGACGACGCCGCCGGCGAGGCGTTCGACAAGGTGGCCAAGCTGGTGGGACTGGGGTATCCGGGCGGGCCGGCTGTCGATCGCCTGGCGCCGACCGGTAACCCGACCGCCGTGAAGCTGTCGGCGCCGCGCATGAGCGACGGCAGCCTCGACTTCTCGTTCAGCGGATTCAAGACGGCGGTGCTGCGACACGCTCAGGCGCACGATCTGCAGCGCGACTATCCCGCCGGCGAGCCGAACCAGAAGACCCGCGATCTGCTGGCCTCGTTTCAGCGCTCGGTCATCGACTTCATGGTCCGCCGGCTGATGACCCTCGCCCGGCGCGAGAGGGTCCGCTCGATCTGCCTCTCGGGTGGCGTCGCCTGCAACTCCCTCCTCAGAGCGCGCGTGGCGGAGGAGGCCTCCCGGGGCGGATACCGGTCATTCGTCGTCAGCCCGGCGCTCGCGGTTGACAACGCCGCTATGATCGCCTTCGTCGGCGCCCGCAAGCTGCGACGCGGAGAGATCGCCGACATGACCCAGAACGCCGTCCCGAACCTCGAGCTCTGAAGGCACGCATGGACCCCCGGACGATTCGAAATTTCTGCATCATCGCCCACATCGATCACGGCAAGACGACGCTGTCCGATCGGATCCTGGAACTGACGGGAGCACTCTCCGCGCGGGAGATGGACGAGCAGGTTCTGGACGACATGGATCTGGAGCGCGAGCGCGGCATCACCATCAAGGCGCACGCGGTCGCCCTCGACTACCACGCCCGGGACGGTGTCGTCTATCGGCTGAACCTGCTCGACACCCCCGGCCACGTCGACTTCGCCTACGAGGTCTCCCGGTCGCTGTCGGCCTGTGAAGGGGCGATGCTCGTGGTTGACGCGACGCAGGGGGTGGAGGCACAGACGCTGGCGAACTCCTACATGGCCGCCGATCAGCACCTGACCCTGCTGCCGGTGATCAACAAGATCGATCTGCCGTCGGCCGAGCCGGAACGGATTCAGGAGCAGATTGAAAACATCATCGGCATCTCGGCCGAAAACGCCATTCACTGCTCCGCCAAGGAAGGGACCGGCGTGGCCGAGATCCTCGAAGCGATCGTGCGCGACGTCCCCCCACCGCGCGGCGTGGCCGACGCGCCGCTCAAGGCTCTCATCTTCGACTCGTGGTTCGACCCGTACCGCGGCGTCATCATGCTGGCGCGGATTATCGATGGAACCCTGAGCAGGAAGATGCGGATCACGCTGATGGCGACGGGGGACGAGTATGACGTCGAGGAGATCGGCCTGCTGCGCCCCAAGCGCACGCCGGTCGAGTCGATATCGGTCGGCGAGGTCGGCTTCATCATCGCCAACATCAAGAACGCCTCCGAGGTGAAAATCGGAGACACCATCACCGGAAGCCGGCAGCCGACGGCCGAGCCCTTCCCCGGCTTCCGCGAGATGCAGCCGATGGTGTTCGCGGGGCTGTTTCCGATCGGCGAGACCAGCTATGACCTGCTGCGCGACGCCCTCGACAAGCTGCGGCTCAACGACTCGTCGTTCTCCATGGAGCCGGAGACCTCCGACGCGCTCGGCTTCGGATACCGCTGCGGCTTTCTCGGCCTGCTGCACATGGAGATCGTGCAGGAGCGGCTCGAGCGGCATTTCGGGCTCGAGCTGATCAATACCGCCCCGTCGGTCCGCTACCGGGTCACGACGACCGACGGCGAGCTTCAGGAAATCAGCAATCCGGCGAAGCTTCCGCCGCCCCAGAAAATCGACACGTGGGAGGAGCCGGTCATCACCGCCCTCATACTGACGCCGCCGGAGTATCTCGGTGGCGTCCTCTCCCTCTGCCAGGACAAGCGCGGCATCCAGAAGGAGCTGAAATACGTCACCACGAGTCGCGTGCTGGTGACCTATGAACTGCCGTTCAGCGAGGTGGTGATCGATTTCAATGACCGCCTGAAGGCGCTGACCCGGGGATACGCCTCCCTCGACTATCACCACACCGGCTGGTGGAGCTCCGAGATGGTGAGGCTCGACATCCTGGTCAACGGAGAAGCGGTGGACGCTCTGTCGATCATCATCCACCGCGAGCGCTCCGCCCAGAAGGGCCGCAATCTGGTCCAGCGGCTTCGCAAATTGATTCCGCGGCAGCTGTTCGAGGTGGCGATCCAGGCCGCCATCGGCGGGAAGATCATCGCGCGCGAGAACGTCGCCGCCATGCGCAAGAACGTCCTCGCCAAGTGTTACGGCGGCGACATCACCCGCAAGCGCAAGCTGCTCGAGAAACAGAAGGAGGGGAAGCGGCGGATGAAGAAGGTTGGCCGCGTCGATATCCCCCAGGAAGCGTTCCTCGCGATGC
>JAZGDH010000383.1:0-3026 GCA_036477555.1 Acidobacteriota bacterium | reverse complement strand
CCGGACCTGCCGGTCTGGAAGCGCCGTTCGATCGATGCGCTCGGCATGGGGCGGGTCGTTGTCCTGCCGCTGTTATTCAGGGACTGGTTCTGGCGCGGGCGCCAGCCCGGCCTCACCAGCTGGCGGGTACATGGCGGTCGCGTGTCGTTCTGGGATCCCCATCCGCCGGGAACCGGCATGCCGGTGCTGCAGACATGGATCAGCGGGCGGCGGGCGCAGGAGGTGAGCGATCTCGGCCCCCAGGGGGGAGTCGATCGCGTCCTCGCCTGGATCGAGGAAGCGTTTCCGGGATCGGGAGCCCGCGATCGTCTCGAGTGGTGGGGGATCGGCGACTGGGTCCGCGATCCCTATTCGCTCGGCTCCTATTCATTCACCCGCCCCGGGGGGTATCGGGGGCGCGCGGTGCTGGGAACGCCGATCCAGGACCGCCTCTATTTCGCGGGGGAGGCGACTGCGCCGGCCCCGCACTATCAGACGGTGCACGGCGCGTACACCAGCGGGCGGCGGGCGGCCCGCGAGATCCTCGCGGCGCTCGGTCTGGAGGCGGCGTGACCGATACGCCGGCGCACAAGATCTCGACCGCGCGGTTCAGTCCCCGCCCGTGCCGGAGGTGCCGATGAATCTCGGCTTCAAGGACCAGGTGGTGATCGTCACGGGGGGATCGCGCGGCATCGGCCGGGCGACGGTGCAGGCGTTTCTCGAGGAGGGCGCCCACGTGATGATCTCCTCGATCCGCCCGTCGTCGGTGGAGGCGGCCGTGCGCGAGCTTTCATCACAGGGTCGTGTCGAGGGGATTCCCGCCGATGTGGCGAACGAGAAGGATGTCACGCGCCTCGTCGAGGAGACGGTGCGGCGGCTCGGACCGCCCGACGTCATGGTGGCGAACGCCGGCATCGCCGGCGAGGCCGTCAACCTGGTCGACATGTCGGTCGAGGAATGGGATCGGATGATGGCGATCCACCTCCGTGGCACCTTCCTCTGCGGACGGGAGGCGGCGCGCGCCATGCGAACCGCGGGACGGAAGGGACGCATTGTGACGATCGCATCGAGCTCGTCCTACGAGTGCGACCCCGGCAGCGGACACTACAACACGGCCAAGGCCGGCATGCTCGGGCTCACGCGCTCGCTGGCGGTCGACTTTTCCGAATGGGGAATCCGGGTCAACAGCGTGGCGCCCGGTTGGATCCGCACCGACATGACCATTGACGACATCCCGCCCGCCCACCAGAAGCTTAAGAACTGTGGTGTCATGCCGCGCGTCGGGGAACCGGCCGAGATCGCCCGGGCGATCCTGTTCCTCGCCTCGGAGGGGTGCGGCTTCATGACCGGCGCGACGCTCGTCGTCGACGGCGGGCAGACCATCGTCGCGCCGGACGCGTACGGCGTGGAGGCCGATTCTTGAAGATCGGGATCGACGCACGCTTCCTTCTGCATCGCAGAACCGGCGTCGAGATCTACCTTCACGAGATCCTCAGGCGGCTGGTGACCCTGGAAGGAACCGAGGAGTACGTTCTGTTCCGCTGCGACGGCGACCCGCAGCTCCCTCCGGGGCGCTGGCGCCACGCCGGCGGGAGCGGCGCGCGCGGCGGGGCGGGAGCGTGGCGCGCGATCTCACTGCTCCTGCGGGAGAAGCCTGACCTGTTTTACTCCCCCGTCACCGCCTACCCGCTGGCCGGCGCGGGCCGGCTGATCGTGACGGTGCACGACCTTGCCTGGCGCCAGCTGCCGGCCGACTATCCTCTCGATCAACGCCTGAGGCACAGATTGTGGATGCGGATGGCGGCGCGCCGGGCCGATCGGATCGTGACCGTCTCGGCGACGACCCGTGGCCACCTGGTGGAGCTGGAGCCATCCGTCTCCGGGAGGGTGTCGGTCATCTCTCCGGGTGTCGACGACGCATTCTTCCGGGAAGCTCCACTTCAGGATTGCCGGCGCGTGCGGGAGCGTTACGGGCTCGAGGGACCGTACATCCTCGCGGTCGGTACGTTTCATCCGCGGAAGAATCTTCCGGCGCTCGTCGATGGATTCGATCGCTTCCGGGCAGGAAACGCCGGGCGGGTGCAGCTGCTCCTCGCCGGCGGTGCGGGTGATGACTCCGACCGCGTCCGCGAGCGCGCCCGTTCGAGCCGGCACCGCGATGACATCGTGCTGGCGGGCTACGTGCCGCGCGAGGATCTTCCGGCGCTTTATTCCGACGCCGATCTGTTCGCCCTGCCGAGCCGGCAGGAGGGGTTCGGCATCCCGCCGCTCGAAGCGATGGCCTGCGGAACGCCGGCCCTCGTTGCCGACCTGCCGATCTTCCGCGAGGTGTGCGGCGACGCGGCGTTTCTGGTCGAAGCCTCCGATCCCGGCGCGATCGCCACGGGGATCGCGACCGCCCGGCGCGGGGCCGTCGGAACCACCGATCGGATCGCGCGCGGACGCGAGCGCGCTCGTCGGTACCGCTGGGAGAATTCCGCGCTGCAGCTGAGGGATCTTTTCCGCGATCAGGCGGCCCGCAAACGGGCCGCCTGATCGCGTTCACCGCACAGACTCACGGGGGATCTTCGATGACATCCCAACTGCCGGCCCTGGCCGGACTCGTGCTGCTCACGGCTCATATCGCCTGCACACCTCCCGCCGGGGAAACCGGCACCCGCGCCAGCAGGGTTCATGACGAAGCGATCGTGATCGACACGCACATCGATACTCCGTCCCAGCTCGAGGAAACGTGGGCCGACGTCGCCGTGCGCGGCGCCACACCGCACTTCGACATCCCGCGTGCCCGCGAGGGAGGCCTGAGCGCCGCCTTCTTCGCGGTCTACGTCGCCGCCACGTACGCCGAGGCGGGCGGATCGGCCCGGCAGGCGCTCGACCTCATCGATCTCGTCGACCGGGTTGTGGCGGATCACCCCGCGGCCCTGGCGACCGCCGCCTCGGTCTCTGACATCCGCCGCGCCAAGCAGGAGGGGCGGATCGCGATCCTCAAGGGGATCGAAGGGGGGCACGCCATCGAAGATTCCATGGGCGCCCTGCGCAACTTCTAC
>JAZGDH010000382.1:0-4843 GCA_036477555.1 Acidobacteriota bacterium | reverse complement strand
AACGGCGCTGAGCCTCCTCCCGCGACACATGACGCACCTCCTCGACCGCGGGGTCGGTGCCGAGCTCGTCGCGCAGAGCGCGAATCTCATCGGGGGTGACATTCTCTTTGAGATAAACCTGAACCTGAATGTCCCGCCCGAGGATATCGACGTAGCCGTCGAGGTTGAAGGCGATCAGGAAGAACAGGCCGACGACATAGAGCGCGGCGCCGATCGACAATGACGACAGGAGGCTGAGCGCGGGATTCCTCCACAGACCGTCCCTGGCTTCACGAATTCCGTGAATGAGCGCACGCAACAGCCGTCTCATCCGTTCAGCCCCTCCACGCCGTCACGGCATCGCCCCCGGCCGAGCCAGGCGTCCGTGAGAGAGCGAGATGACCCGGCGGCCCATTCTGCGAATCATCTCACGATCGTGCGTCGCGATCAGGATCGTCGTGCCGTGCGAGTTGATGTCCTTGAAGATATCGACGATCTCGCGCGACAGTTCCGGATCGAGATTCCCCGTCGGCTCGTCGGCCAGCAGGATGAGCGGCCGGTTCACGAGCGCCCGCGCGATCGCCACCCGTTGCTGTTCGCCGCCGGAGAGCTGTTCCGGGTAGTTGTGCAGGCGGTGATTCAGCCCCAGCATCTCCAGCATCCGGTAGGTGCGCGTGCGCTGCTCGCGGGGCGGGAGTCCGATCACCTGGGTGGCGTAGGAGACGTTCTCGAAGACGGTCTTGCGCGGCAGCAGCTTGAAATCCTGAAAGACGACTCCGATCTGCCGGCGCAGGTGAGGGATGCGCCGCTGGCGCATCGTCGCCACATTCTCACGATTGACCAGCACCTGGCCGGAGGTCGGCACCTCATCACGGAAGATCAGCCTGAGGAGGGTCGTCTTGCCGGCGCCGCTCGCGCCGGTCACAAATGCGAACTCCCCCTTCTCGACGTGCAGTGTGATGTCGGAGAGGGCCGGCGCTCCGGGAGCGTAGCGTTTGGTGACGTGGAATAGCTGAATCATGTCCGGCCGGGTCTCACGAACCGTCCAGCCGATCCTTGAGGAGACGGTTGACCAGCTGCGGGTTGGCCCGTCCCTTCGTCGCTTTCAGAACCTGTCCGACGAAATAACCGAGGAGGGTCGTCTTCCCCGCCCGATACTGGGCGAGCTGATTCGGACTCGCCGCGATCACCGTCTCGATCGCCGCGACGATCGGCCCCTCGTCGCTGATCTGCTCGAGACCCCGCTCGCGCACGATGTCGGCCGGATCGGCTCCGGTGCCGTAGATCGCCTCAAACACATCCTTCGCCGCCTTGCCGGATATCGTTCCCTTCCTCACCAGCCCGATCAGTCCGCTGAGGCTTCCCGGGGGAAGCCGGTCAGGCAGAGCGATCATCCCGGCCTTCTCCTCGTTCAGCTTGCGCAGCGCCTCGCCCAGGATCCAGTTGGCCGCCGCCTTCCCGTCCCCCTCGGGATCGCCGCCGGCGCGGGCCACCGATTCGAAATAGTCGGCCAGTGCCCGATCCCCGGTCAGTACCGAGGCGTCCTGCTCCGGCAGCCGGTATTCCCGCGCGAGACGGGTGCGGCGTGTCGCGGGGAGCTCGGGAAGCGCCTGCTTCACCTTCGCGATCCAGGCCGCATCGACTTCCAGCGGCGGCAGATCCGGTTCGGGGAAGTAACGGTAGTCGTGCGCGTCCTCCTTGGAACGCATCGGGTGGGTGCGCCCCTCCTTGGGATCGAACAGCCTCGTCTCCTGGATCACCGCGTCGCCGGCCTCCAGAACCCGCGTCTGCCGTGCGATCTCGTACTCCAGCGACTGCTGCACGAATTTGAACGAGTTGAGATTTTTCAACTCGGCCTTCGTCCCCAGCTTCTCCTCCCCGACGGGGCGGAGCGAGATGTTGGCGTCGCAGCGCAGCGATCCCTCCTCCATATTGCCGTCGGTCACGCCGATGTAGACGAGCAGGTCCCGGAGATCGTGGTAATAGGCGTGCGCCTCGGCGGGGGAGCGCAGATCGGGGTCGCTGACGATCTCGATCAGCGGCGTGCAGGCGCGATTGTAGTCGACGTACGACTTGCGATCGGAGTCGGGGAACCCTTCGTGCAGGAGTTTCCCGGCGTCCTCCTCCATGTGGATCCGCGTGATCCCGATCCGCCGACTCGCGTCTCCCGCATCAATATGCATGTGTCCGCGCTCCGCGAGCGGCTGTTCGTACTGCGAGATCTGATACCCCTTCGGGAGATCGGGATAGAAGTAGTTCTTGCGCGCGAAGATCGACTGCGGACGAATCTCGCAATCGAGCGACAGCGCCGCACGCAGCGCCAGATCAACCGCGTGGCGGTTGAGGACCGGCAGCACACCCGGCATGCCGAGACAGACGGGACAGATATTGGTGTCGGGAGGATCGCCGAACCGCGTCGAGCAGCCGCAGAACAGCTTCGAGTGGGTCAGGAGCTGGCAGTGAACTTCGAGACCGATGACCGCTTCGTACTGCATGCCGCTCCCCCGCGCCCGGGAGTGTTCCGTGCGGCGCCGGGCGCGGATTATAACACCCCCTGTGCTAGAGTACGCGCGGTTCGGCGAAGGAGGACGCGTGTCGGGTACGAGGTTCGCCATCCTGGGGGCCGGAAACCTGGGCACGACGCTCGGTGTGGTGCTGACCGGCGGCGTCCCCGGCATCCGTGCGGGAAAATCGCGCGATGTCGTCCTGTGGACGATCGAATCCGATGTCGCCGCCGAGATCGACTCGCAGCGGCAGAACACGAAATACCTTCCCGGCGTGACGCTCCCCCGCGCTCTCGCCGTCACGACCGATCTCGCCACCGCCCTGGCCGGAGCGCGTGTCGTGATCGTGGCGCTCCCCTCCAAAGTGGTGCGCGACGTGACCGGCAGGATGGCGGACGCTCTGCCGGCCGTTGGCGCGCCGGAACCCCCCGCCATCGTCAGCGCCTCCAAGGGTCTGGAGCCCGATTCCTACCTGCGCATGACGCAGGTGATCGCCTCCGGGCTGCCAACGGGACCTCGCGAGCGGGTCCTGGCCCTGGCCGGCCCTTCAATCGCGCACGAGCTTGCCCGCGGTGTCCCGACCGCCGTCGTCCTGGCCCATCACGATGCCGCCCTTGCGCGCGCCGTCCGCCGCGAGATGCAGACCCCGATCCTGCGCATCCAGATCAGCCGCGACGTCACCGGCGTCGAGCTCGGGGCGGTGCTGAAGAACGTCTACGCCCTGCTCCTGGGACTGTGCGACGGGCTCGGACTGGGCCTGAACACGAAGGCGGCCCTGCTCACACGGGCCCTGCCGGAGATGGCCCGCCTCGGGGTCGCGCTGGGCGGGCGCCGGGCGACTTTCTTCGGGCTGGCCGGGCTGGGCGACCTGATCGGAACCGGCCTGTCGGAACACAGCCGCAACCGCCGCATGGGCGAGGAGATGGCGCGGCGGCGCGACCGGGACGAGGCGCTCGCCTCGATCCCGACGGTCGTCGAAGGGGCCGGCAGTCTGGCGACCGCCCGCGAGCTCGCCTCACGCCGCTCACTCAAACTCCCCGTGCTTGAAGGGATCGCCGCGATCCTCGAGGATGGCGCCGACCCCTATCGTGTCATCGCCCGCCTGGTCGGCTGATCGGCGAATTCCCCCCTCTCCATTCGAAACGTGTAGACTTCCAGCAACGGTTCAGTTGTCCGAATTCGCCACGTTGTAGAAGCCACCTACTGCGGTGCCACGCAAGGGAGGTGTCGATGTCGAGCGCTCAGAATCCCCGCAGCTCACGCCGCGCGAGGATCCGCACATTCCTGGCGATGTTCACATCCGTCGTCCTGCTGGCGGGCGGCTCGGCTCTCTCGCTCGCCGATCAGTCGGAATCGACCGAGGTGTTCACGACCGAGCTGAAGCCGGGTTCTTCCGAACGCTTCGCAAACAACCGCGAGGAGATCTTCAAGGCGTTCTATGCGCGCGGCCTCGATCTGACCCGAGGGTACAAAGTGACGAACGTGACGGTGCAGAAAGACAACATGACGTTTCTTCTCAAACAGGGCACAGTCTTTCTGATGAAACCGATCGAGGGGGAGATCACGGGCGCCGCGTTCGTCGGCGACGGCGTGGCGAAGATGACGCCGCCGAATCGTACCGAGCGGTACATGCTGAACAAGCAGTATGGACGGGAGGTTCTCGATGAACCTTTTGATACCGCGGTATTTCGATTCACCGACGGTTCCGATGGCGCCCTGATCGACGGCGCGCAAGGGGGCGAGCCGGACTCCGCGCTCGCAGAACGCGCCGCGAAGATCTACAAAGAGCGCAATAACTGGCTCAACGGAACTCGCGGATTTTCCTTGGAGATGCAATATCTCGAAGACCGGATCTCCGGACTCGAAGGGCGCGATTTCTTCCTGGCGGATTTTCATTCCTCGGAACACGACTGGGTTATCTATTTGCACAATCCGGCCGACTTCCTCGAGAACGTCCTCGCCACCACCAAAACGATGGGGGCTAAGAGCCGAAGGTATTTCGTGATCTGGAGCGACTGGCATGGCCGATCGGACTATGGACCGAAAGGCCACTACATGCGGCATCCGGATCGCGATGGGCCCAATCTCCTGAGAGTACAGCACAACGAAATGACGATCAATATCCCGCAAACCGACGTGGTGGAGTGGACGGGTAGCCTTCGGATCGAGCCTCGGGTCAACGGATTGCGCTGCCTTCAATTCGACCTCGACAACAATGGTGACTTCGGCTCGCGCTGGTACGAGGACAATTTCTTCCCGATCAAGCTCCTTTCCGTGATGGACCAGGAAGGTCAGCCGCTGGAGTTCATGCACAAGAAGGATCAATTGCTGATACGACTGAGCGAGCCGACCATTGCCGG
>JAZGDH010000381.1:0-5910 GCA_036477555.1 Acidobacteriota bacterium | reverse complement strand
GCCGCTTCAGGGCGAGACCGAGATTGGCGCGCGCCGCCGCGAGGGAGGGATCGTCAGCGAGCGCCGCTTCGAACTCGCGGCGCGCCCCGATCGAATCGTCCGATGCGAGCAGCACGCTCCCCAGGTTATTGCGCGCCGCGGCGAAATCGGGATCGCGACGCAGTGCCTCGTCGAAGGCTTCGCGCGCCTGACCGGCCCGTCCGAGCGTCCACAACGTCCGACCCAGAGCGTTCCACGCGGGAGCCAGGTTCGGACGCACCTCAACGGCCCCGTTGAAGGCAACGATGGCGGCATTCAGGAGCCCGGCCGCGCGATACGACTCGCCGAGCAGCAACCGGGCCGTTCCGCTGCCGGGATTCCGGGAGGCGGCGTGGTTCAGCAATCCGATCGCCTCCGGGTAAAGCCCGGCGCGCAGCGCCTCGAGTCCGGCCGCCATGTAAGGGTCGGTGAGGGATTCGATGTCGGCGCTGTCCAGCCCCTCGAGGATCTGCAGCCGCGCCTCGCGCTCGCGCAACCGCTGGCCGAGCCGATCGAGGAGATCCGGTTCGACCGCGTCGCCCGCCGCGAGGAACGGCCCCACAGGCCGGCGATGGCGATTGATCTCGGCTACCTGAAGCCGGAGAGTCCGCCGGAACAGGGCCAGAGGCGCACGCCATTCCAGATCGAGCCGGTCGTCGGTTTGAGGAGGCGTACCGGCTGAAAAATCTCGCAGCCCCGCCGGTCCGGTGACAAAGCGGGCCAGCAGATCGGCCTCATCCTGGATCCCTGCAGCACTCAACTCCGCGAGCGCCCCCGGCACCGATCGCAGGCGTCCGGGATCGATGCGGAGCGGCCCGTCGCCTCCGATCAGAAAGAAATCGCCGCTCCCTGCCGATTCCTCCCACAGGGTCGCCCCCGGAAAGATGCGCAGGAATGAGGCGACGATGGCACGCAGATCGACCGGCGCGAGACGATAGGCCTGAACCCACTGGCAGAACAGACCGCCGGGTCTCAGCCTCGATCGGACCAGGTCGTAGAACTCGACGGTATAGAGGTTGGCCACTCCGGCGATCCACGGATTGGACGGCTGCGACGTGATGACGTCGAATCGATCGGCGGATGCAAGGAGGTGGGCGCGCGCGTCGTCGATCACGATCTCGAGGCGCGGGTCGTCGAGCGCGTCGCCGTTGTGAGGCGAGAACAGCCTCGCCGCCTCGACGACGTCCGGCACGATCTCAATGACGCGGATGTTGCGGACCGCGTGACGCTCCACGCCCCCCACCGTGACGCCGCTCGCCAGCCCGATCACCAGGACCTCCTCCGGGCCGGGGTGGAGCAGGAGGGGCAGGTGTGCGGCGAGCAGTTGGGTCGCCATGTCACCGCCCGAGGAAGCCTCCGTCCGGCCATTGATCTGCAACGACAGGACGCCGGCCTCGCTTCGCCGCACGGTCACCAGGGCTTCGCCACTCTCCCGCTCGAAGAGCACCTCACCGCGGCGGCGCATCACTTCCGGCAGGCCGCTCTGGCCCATGGCGGAGCGGTAGACCGGGCCGTACAGAAACCCGCCCGACGCCATCACGTCCCGATCCCAACGGGGCAAGGCCAGAAGGACCAGGGGCGCCATCCACAGAGCGGTTACGATCGCCTGACGCAGTGGGCGCGGGCGGGCGGCGGCGCGTGTGATCCGCGCCAGGAACAGAACGAACGACAGGAGCAGAGCGACGCACGCCGCAACCCGCAGGGTCCTCTCGGAGCCGATCGACGGGATCAGCAGCAGGCCCCCGGCCGACAGGCCGGCGACCGATCCCCACGTCGACCAGGTGTAGACGAGGGCGGCGGCGCGGTGCGCGGGAACCCTCCCGTTCCCTTCGGCGAGCAGAGCGAGACAGGGGAAGGTCGCGCCGTGCGCCATTGTGGGAAGAAGCAGACAGAGCAGTATGACGATGGACTGTGTGGCGAACAGCAGGGGGAGTGACGTCTCGAATCGACCTGACAGGAATGCCGCGAGCACCGGCATCTTCCCCAGCAGTGGGAGCAGAGCCAGCGAGGATGTGGCGACGATCCAGAAGGCGCCGGCCGCGGCGGCCACCTCGCGACCGGGCCGTAGCAATTTACGTGAGATAACGAGAGGCCCGACACCGATGCCGAGTATGTAGGCGGTCAGGGTGATGCCGAGGGCGTAGATCGAGGATCCGAATGACAGAGTGATGGCCCGGGTCCAGCCGATCTGGAGCAGGGCGGCCGCTCCTCCTGCGATCGTCGCGATCAGCGCGGCGACGACCAGGGGCGCAGAACCACCGTGGGGGGCCCGGGTAACAGCGCTCGTCCCGTCTTCTGTGGGGACAGCGCTCGCGACGTCGGGCGCAGCGGGGGCCGCGTCCGTCGGGTCCGACGTCGCGGGAGCCGACGTCGCCCGGTGCCGTCGTCGCGAGACGAGAGCTGCAACGGCGGCGAAGAGGTTCACACCGGCCGCGGCCAGGAAGGCCCCCCTGGTGCCGAGCAGCGGCAGTAGCAGGAACGAGCCGGCGCAAGCGCCAAGCGCACCGCCGACCGTATTCCAGCCGTAGAGGGCGCGCACCGCAGTCGCGGAATCGGTCCCGCGATTCCGCGCTTCGCGGATGACGAGCGGGAATGTGGCGCCCATCATCAGGGTCAGGGGGGAGAGCGCGAGGCAGGCGATGGCGAAGCGCATTAGATCCTGATGGTCCCGGAAATGCCCGGCCACTGAGAGCGCGACCACTCCATCGCGCGCCATCGTCGCAATGAACGGTGCGGCGAATCCCCAGATCGCGATGGCGAATTCGAGTACCGCGTAGTCGCGGAGGGGAGAAGTGGTGCGGCCCGCGCGTCGAGAGGCGAGTAGCGCACCGAGCCCGAGACCGCCGAGGAAAGCGACGAGAACAGCCGTGAGGGACGGGAGGGAGTGGCCGAGCGTCTGACCGAGAGCCCGTGCCCACGCAACTTCGTGAGCGAGGCCGGCCGCGCCCGATGCCGCAACGATCAGGCAGAGCGTTCGCAGTCCACCTGCCTTACGCGTCATCGCGGCGGTTGGCTCCTCGGACAGACTTCTAGCGGCGTCGCTTCTTCTCGGTCGGTCGACTGAGAAGGATACGGACGAGCCGCTCCTCCGGCCAGGGGTGGCGCTCCGGGTCCTCTCTGATCAAATGGTATTCGCGGACCACACCATCGACGGTGGCAGAGAAGCGCGGAGGGAGAGGCTCACCGGCGCCGAACAGTCGCCCCGCCGGGATCTCGAAGATGGAACCGTCACGGTGAGTGATGCGCAGGTTCGCCATGCGGCCCTCCACCGGGTAATCGATCTCGATCTGGCGCAAAGACCTGAATTTGTGTTTTGTCCAGTCGTCGAGGCGCACGCAGTCGCACTCCTGACGGCGGCTCTCGATGTCGACCCGCTGCCCCTGAAGGTTTTCGAATCTGGTAGCCGTCTTGCGGTAGTAGATGCGCTCGAAGGATGCGAAGGTGAGGTCATGCACCTCGATCAGACGCTCGCGACCCTCGGCCGTGCCGAGCACGAGCGCGGGCGGTCTCTTTGGGGCGCGCGGCCCGGCAGTCCCTTCGCGCGCCGGCGCGACGAAAGCGAGGAGAGTCGCGACCAGGACAGCCCCGAACAGGTGCGCGGCGCGGCGTCCCGAACGCGGCCCCACACAATACTCGGACCGGCGGCTCGGTTTCGACCGGGGCGGCATCGTCAATTCACGCTCGATAAAACTGGATGTTGATCAGCGATGAGCTCACCACGAAGATCTTCTGGTTGTTGTCGGCCGGGTCGGCCGGCAGCGCGTAGAAACCGGAACGGGCGGGGTCGTAGTCGTTGCTGTAGCAGAAGATCTTTTCGCCGTCGTAGAACTCGAGCACCGTCTTGATCATGCCCAGGGTGTCGCCGGAGGAAGGGGGTGTCGCGTTTTGAGGGAATTGGGGGACGACACCGCGATGCCGATCCTCCCGCCCCCACGTTTTGACATGAAACAGGGCCTTCAAATCTTCGAGCCGGATTTCCTCGGAGCTGGCGATTTCACCCTCCCGGCGCACCAGGTGGAACGATTCGTCAGCCGGATTGAAATCGCGCGAGAACCCCTTGCGGATCTGGCCGTCCTTGAAATGGGCGACCAGCTTCCCTTCCTCGTCGGGGGGTGCATTTTGATCGGACACGATGCGCTCCCTCAGTGGCCGGACTGTCCCCCGGAAGGCTCATCGGCCGGCGTCTCCGCGGCGATGGTGAAGGGAAGCGAATAAATGATCACGCCGTCGGCGTCCTCGATGTCGACGCGCCATGCACCGGTCCACTCGGGTGGGATGGTCTTATAGGTCCAGGTCCGCCATGTGGGGCCGTCGACGTTCAGCTCCATCCGATGGACTTCCTTGTCATCGTGGAACCAGACGTGAGTCACGTGCGTCGGCTCGGCCGCGCCGTTCACCCGGGTGAAGCAGTACAGCCGCCCCACGCCGGGAGGGAATGAGTTGCCGCTGTCGATCGGTTCGCGCTCCTGCACGTCGCGGCAGATGGCGGCCGTCCCCACGGTCAGGTCGGAACCCCGTTTCTCCTCGGGAGGCAGAGCGAGCGCGCTCGACGCGGAAGCCGACATGACGAACAGGGCGAGCCATGCGATTCGATGAGAAACGTTGGGGCGTCTGGCTGGTGTGAAGGTCATCATTCATATGCCTCCGCGAAGAACCGGTCAGGACGCCGGCGGAGCAGGGGCGAGGCCCGGCCGGGCCGCACGGCGTGGCCAAGTCGCGGCACATCGTACGTTCGGCCCTTTCACCTGTCAAGGTGAGCGGGTGTCGCGGGAAGGGTCGGGAATTCAGTACCCGAGTTCAGGGAAATAGACCGTCAGGATGACCTTGGCGATCACCAGAAGGGTGAGCGGAATCCCGAGCAGGATGGCCACCTGGACGACCGCCTTCCAGGCCGGCAGGGGATTCGCGGGTTCGAGACTGCGCCGGCTGGGAGCCGCCGGCTGCCCCGGGGGCCGGGCGCCCTTCTGCCATTTGTCGCCGTTCGACATACCACCCTCCCCGGGGGTGCTCGCGGGTGTGATCGGGCCCGCCGTGGCACTCCCTGATGAGACGTCTTATACCACAAACGGAATCGTATTCGAGCCTGGAGGGGTCGGCCCGCCGGGAGTGGTCGCTTCGAGCGCCGCGCGGAACCGGCGTGCCCCGAACCGGTTCCCCCGGGTGGTCGAATGGGAGTATAGTCATTATCTTAGAGGAGTGAACGGCATGACCATCGAAGAAGCTCTCAGGGACGAGAGGCTCCGGAATCTCCCGGTGTCCAACCCGACCTGTATTCCGATCGGGACCGACCTTGCGGAGACGCTGCGAGTCATGAAAGAGGACGGCGTCGGCTGTGTTCTTGTATGCGACGGCGATAGGCTCAGGGGCATCTTCACGGAGCGGGACGTGCTCAACAAGCTGATCGGAACCGGAGTGGGCGAGGGTGACCCGATCGAGCGCTACATGACCCCCGATCCCGCCGTCCTCTCGAGGGACGACACACTCGGCGACGCTGTCCGTCTGATGACGGAACATGGCTATCGGCACGTGCCGCTGGTCGACGGGGCGGGGATGCGGGCCGGGATGATTGCGGTCAGGGATATTGTTCAATATGTGGCGGAGCACTTCCCCGCGGAAGTCGTGAACTTGCCGCCCAGGCTGCACCAGACGTTCAACACACCCGAAGGGGCGTAGACGGATCCAACCACGAGGCGCCGAGGATCGGCGCGCGGAGAGCAGCGCGGCGGTGAGTACACAGGCGGAGGTCGCACCAACCAAGAATCAGGTCCACGAGCTCGAGGAAGTCGTCATACGGTTCGCCGGAGACTCCGGCGATGGCATGCAGCTCACGGGAACCCAGTTCGCGGACACAACCGCCCTGGCCGGCAACGATCTGGCCACCCTCCCCGATTT
>JAZGDH010000380.1:0-5242 GCA_036477555.1 Acidobacteriota bacterium | reverse complement strand
AGCAGCAGCCCCCGCTGCGTGCCGAGCTGGATCATCAGACCGTGCCGGCCGGGAATGATCCGGTCAATCTGTTCCACCGGAACCGGGGGAGTGAGCACGGAGATCTCGATCCGCACATCATCGAGTTCGGCAGGATCGAGCGGCGGAAACCTCGGGTCGTCGAACGCTGCCGACAGGGCGCAGTGAGTGACCGCCCGCACCAGCGGCTGGTCCGGTGCGACCAGTCCGATGCATCCCCGCAGCTCGCCGGAACGGTGCAGTGTCACAAACGCGCCCTGATGCACGAGCAGCCGCGCGGGTACGCGATCCGGCTCGGGGAGGGGCCGCCCGGCGAGTTGCGCGACGATCGTCTCGCGCGCCACCTTGAGAAGGGCGCGCGCCTCACCATCTCGCAACGGGGGAACGGTGCTCATCGTCGTCGCGTTCGTTCCAGGAAGTTTTCCGGGCATTGCGTGGGGTCGGCTCCTGGTGATGGGAGCCGGTGAGCGGTGCTGAATGCCATCCGGTTCGTGTGATAGACTCCGGACATTCCGTCGTCAGTGGTGATCCGGGAAACGGCCGGTCGCGGGAGTGAAGCGTGAGCACCCGATTGCAGAGGCTGATCTCCGATCTGGTCGACGGCGGCATCCGCCTGGGACAGGCGAATCGCGAGTTCGAGAAGGAGTTCATCCTCGCGACGCTTCGGAAGCATCGGGGCAACCTCTCGTTGAGCGCCCGATCGCTCGGTATTCACCGCAACACGCTCAGCCACAAAATCCACGGCCTCCGGCTGAAGGAGTGGTTGCCGCGCCGCAACGGATCCCGCCCGACCGTCAAATCATCATAATCTTGTTGCGCAGGATCAGGATCTCGAGTGCCAGGGAGGCCTTCTGGAGTAGTCTCCGGAATTCGGCGATCTCAGGCGCGGCGCCGGTTTCACTGCCCTTGTCGGCATAGAGCACCACCGCGGCCCGATTCTTGATCGTGAGCGGGAGCAGAAGCACGCGCGCCGGCGCCGGAAACCCCAGATCGAGGAACAGCCGGGCGTTTGCGGGAAGATCGGGGACCGGCCCATAGTAGTAGTCGCCGCCGCCGGATCGGAAAAAGACGAACATCGACGGGCGATCCAGAGGAACCGTGATGTTACGGATGCGGCTGGGGGAGATCCCCGGGCCACGCCCGCTCCATCCGATCATCCGATCCTGCTGCACGACAAACACCGCGGTGCGAAGAAACCGGGCGGCGGCGAAATCGAGGACGGCATCAAAGATGTCGTCCCGGGTTTCGGCGCTGCGCAGCCGCGACGAGACCACCTCCATCGTGTGGGCGGTCGGGTGGTACGCGACCTGAGCGGCTGCGGCCGGCGCCGCTGCGGGGGTTGCGCCTGGTGATGGCTGGGGCGGCGCCTTGTCTCCGCCAGGCTGGATCGGGCGGGTCTGTCGTCGAGCCACATCCTCCTTCCGATCATGCTCCTGCCCGTCCGACGCCTCCCCGGGGAGATCCTCCCGGGCCGTCCTCCACTCGTCGAGCGAGGTCGGAAGCGCTTCCCGGGGACCGCCGGACACCGGGGCCGGAATCGACTGGGTGTCGACGAACGGCTGATCGACGTCGAACGGATCGGCATCGAGGGGCAGTCCATCGAGGCCGATCTCATCCTGTGGTGAAATCTCCTCCTCGCTCTGCTCGCCGCGACCCGCGTCGGGCGTCGCCGGGTCAGGCGCGGTGCCGCCGGCGACCGGGATCGTCTTTTTGGTCTTGAGCTTGATACCGTAGAACCGTTCGATCGCCCGGACGATTCGGAACTCGGTGGCGACGAATGGCTCGATCGTGAGGCCGGTGAGAAAGGTGATCTCGTCGAGCGTGATCAGATCCTTGGGATCGCGCATCGCGAGCTGGAGCGCGCGCCCTTCGATCGCGATCGGGACGATGCGATAGCGCGCCGCCAGGCGGGCCGGCACCGCGGCGATGACATCGGGGGGGATGCTCTCGAGCCTCTGGGGATGCGCGTATCGCGAGCCGGAGACGTCCGCCAGATACTCACCCAGCGTGTCCTCGGTGATGAACCCGAGTTTAATCAGGCTCGTTCCGAGGCGCTCGCCGAAAAAGTTCTGGTCCTGCAGCGCCCGCTGGATCTGCTCGCGAGTGACCTTGCTGTTGGCCACCAACCAGTCCCCGAGCTTCACCGATCCTCCAGTGCGGCCCCTGCGCGTTGCGGGCCGGGCCCGGTGTCGCCGGGCCCGGCCACGTGTCTATCGCGAACGTGACGACTGGGGCCGGCGTCCGGAGCCGCCGCCTTGATGGCGCCGACCCCCGTCTCTGCCGCGTTCCGAACCACGATCGCCGCGCGGGATCGGCCGCGATGCCGAATCGTCGCTCTCCCCGCGACTCTCGCGTTGGAGGGCGCGTCGGCTGAGCCGTATCCGATCCCCGTTGACCTCGATGACCTTCAACGTGAGCTCCTCGCCTTCCTTGATCTCGTCGTGGACGTCCTTGACGTGATGTTCGGAGAGTTCGGAGATGTGCAGCAGCCCCTCCATACCAGGCAGTATTTCCACGAAGGCGCCGAAGTTGACGATCCGCGTCACCTTTCCCGTGTAGGTCTTGCCGACCTCGGCCTCGGCCGTGATCTCCTTGATGATTTCGATCGCCTTTTGCGCGGAGGCCTCGTCGATCGAGGCGATCTGGATGCGCCCGTCGTCCTCCACGTCGATCTTGCACCCGGTCCTCTCGACGATCGAGCGGATCATCTTGCCGCCCGGGCCGATCACCTCTCGGATCTTATCCTTGTTGATACGAACCGTGAAGATACGCGGGGCGAATGTGGAGATGTTGGCACGTGGCTCGGCAAGAGACCGGGCCATCGAGTCGAGGATGGACATCCGGGCCGTCCGGGACTGCTGCAGCGCCTCCTGCATGATCGACTTGCTGATCCCCTGGATCTTGATGTCCATCTGCAGGGCGGTGATCCCGTCGCGCGTGCCGGCGACCTTGAAATCCATGTCGCCGTAGTGGTCCTCGGCACCCGCGATGTCGGTGAGGATGACGTATTCGTCCCCCTCTTTGACGAGCCCCATCGCCGCGCCTGCCACGGCGGAGCGCAAGGGGACACCGGCATCCATCAGGCAGAGGGAGCCTCCACAGATCGAGGCCATCGAGGAGGAGCCGTTCGATTCGAGGATGTCCGACACGAGCCGAATCGTGTAGGGGAACTCCTCCTGGTCCGGCATCA
The DNA here is from genome assembly GCA_036477555.1 of Acidobacteriota bacterium. Taxonomy (GTDB): domain Bacteria; phylum Acidobacteriota; class Polarisedimenticolia; order Gp22-AA2; family Gp22-AA2; genus JAPUIN01. Next base: position 2,034 of record JAZGDH010000380.1, on the reverse strand, counting down.
TGGGGAGCAGCGCCCGTTCCGCGAGGGCTCCGTGGCCGATCTCCCGCCGGCCCGGTCCGCGCAGGAACTTGACCTCGCCGACCGAGAACGGGGGAAAGTTGTAATGCAGCATGAACCGCTTTTCGGATTCCCCTTCGAGCCAGTCCAGGCGCTGCACATCCTGCTTCGTGCCGAGCGTGCAGGTCACCAGGGCCTGCGTTTCACCACGGGTGAACAGCGACGAGCCGTGGGTGCGCGGCAGGACGGATGTCTCGCAGGTGATCGGCCGGATGTCGGTCGACTTCCGATCGTCGAAGCGACGACGCTCCTGCAGCAGTTCGCGTCGGGCGATCTTCTTGTGCAGGTCGCTGAGGATGCTGGATGTCGCCTTCCGGCGCTCCGGCTCGGTCTCCGGCACGGCCTGGATGATTTCCTCCCGCAGAGCCGCAATCGTCCTGTAGGAATCGATCTTCACAGGGATCTTCATCGCCTTGTACAGGCGATCGGTGCATTCCTTCTCGATCTGCGAGTAGAGATCGGGATCGAGAGTCCGCTCCTTGACCGGTCGCTTCGGCCGGCCGATCTCGCGTCGCAGATCCTCCTGCAGGGCGACGATGGCGCGGGCATTTTCCTGGCCGAACCAGATCCCCTCGAGCATCTCGGTCTCGCTCACCTCGCTCGCCCCGGCCTCGACCATGACGACCTCGGTCGCACTGGCGACGACGACGAGATCGAGTCGGCTGGTTTCCATCTGTTGATAGGTCGGGTTCAGGATGTATCCTGCGTCGGTAAGCCCGATCCGCACGGCGGCGAGCGGGTGCGCGAACGGGATGTTGGAGATGTGCAGCGCCGTGGAGGCGCCTGTGATGGCCAGGATGTCGGGATCGTTGGCGAGGTCGGCGGAGAGGACCAGCGCGATAATCTGGGTCTCGTGCGACCACCCCTTCGGGAACAGGGGCCGAATCGGTCGATCGATCTGACGCGAGGTGAGCGTCTCCTTCTCGTTGGGCCGCCCTTCGCGCTTGAAGAAGCCCCCGGGGATCTTTCCGGCGGCGTAGGTGTTCTCCCGGTAGTCGACGGTCAGCGGCAGGAAATCGACTCCAATTCGCTCCCGCTGTTCGGATGTGGCGGTGACGAGAACGACGGTGTCGCCGTACCGCACGGTGACCGAGCCGTCCGCCTGCTTGGCGATCCGCCCGCTCTCTATGGTGAGGGTTCGGCCTCCCAGTTCGAGGCTGCGCGTATGCATCAAAAACTCTCCTTCATGCGCCGTCACCGGATGCTCCAGACGGGATACGACCGGATGCGGCATGGTCCCCCGGACCAGTCGGCGCGGGGGCGTTCGATGGAAGGCTTAGGTGAACGGGACGAAGGAGATCGATGGTTCGCGGGAGGGTGACCAGGGGCGATGCCGGGGTGCTGAGAAGGAAGGGTATTGGGATAATAGGAAAAAAGAGGCCGTGAAAAATACCCTTGGGCTCCTCCCGGTGTTCGTCCTGAGGTCGGATGGGAAGCCTCCCGCCTACGCCGACCCTCTGTCCCGAGTGTCGTTCGGAATCCGGCCTTCCTATTTGCGGATCCCGAGCCGTTTGATCAGCTCTCGATAGCGCTCCGCGTCCTTGTCCTTGAGGTAATCGAGCAGATGACGGCGAGCTCCGACCATCATCAGGAGGCCGCGGCGCGAATGGTGGTCCTTAGCATGCGAGGTGAAGTGCCCCATGAGGCCTTCGATGCGCTGGCTCAGGATTGCGATCTGAACCTCGGGTGAGCCAGTGTCGGAGGCGTGGGTCTTATACGAATCGATGATCTCAGTTTTGCGCGCTTTATCGAGGGCCATATCGTTCCGGAAATTCTCCCTGTACTGAGCCACAGGTCCTGCCAACCACAAATTTAAACAGAGTGAACTTTAGCACAACGTCCCGGGGCTGTAAAGCAGGCCGCCCGCGGCCGGTTAAGCGGTAAAGACGATCTGCGGCCGGATCAGCGGCCTCGCCTCGGAGGCGACCGGCAACATGACCTCCCCGATTCCAACCAGCCTCCCTTCCGGTCCCTTCA
>JAZGDH010000038.1:0-3341 GCA_036477555.1 Acidobacteriota bacterium | reverse complement strand
GGCGGGCTCGTCACGCCGGGCGACTAAAACGCCGCCCGCGAAATACGGGCGATTCTCCGGATGCGACGCTCCTCCCCCCGGGCGACTAGCTGGCGCACTCCCCTTCGCTGGTCTCCACCTTGAACGGCAGATCCGACCCGAGGTCCTTGCGGTCGTCCGGCGCGAGCGTCGACGCGTCGATTTTGACCATGTCGGACAGCGTGTCGTTCACCCGGGCGATGTCGACCCTCTGGAAGAAGGCAAGCGCCGTCTCATCCCCCTGCTTCTCGTCCCGGTAGAGCGTCAGCAGGCGCGTCAGCGCCTCGGCGACGCGGCGGGCCGGGATCTTGGCCGAGCGCCGCCCGAAGTGCGCCCCGTCACCGTCGACGCTCCCTCCCACGAACAGCTGGTACGCGGGGACGATCTCCCCGCCGATGTTGCGCGCGGCGCCGTGGAATCCCAGCCCCGCGACGTGGTGCTGTCCGCACGAGTTCGGGCAGCCGCTGATCTTGACGCGCAGATCGGATGCCGCCGCGATCAGGTCGCGTCCGCCGTTGTCGGCGGCCGCCCGGAGACTCTCTTTCACCGTCGAGGCAAGATCACGCGAGGCGGTGATCGCCAGCTTGCAGGAGTCGGCGCCGGGGCATGAGGTTGGATCGAGCAGACGCCCCGCCTCCCCGGCGCTCAGACCGAGGGCATCGAGCCCGGTATAGAGCGCCGGCAGTTCCTCGCTGCGCACCCAGCGGATGAGCAGGTTCTGATCGACCGCCGTCCTCACGGTTCCGTTGCCGTGTGTCTGGATCAGGTCGACGATCCCCTCCATCTGCTCCGACGTGATGTCGCCGCGCGGCAGCGTGACGAACGCCATCGAATAGCCGGCCTGCCGCTGCGGCCTGGCGTTGGTCGCCGCCCAATCCCGGAACGATGCGTCGCCCGTCGAGACAACCCTCTGGTGCAGATCGGCCGGTGCGTCGGATCGTCCCGGGCGCTCCTGCTCTCGGTACCTCTCGATGTCGATCGGATGTGTGGCCGGGATCCCCTCCGCCTCCTTTTCGATCTCCGCCCTGAACGCCTCCCATCCCATCTTGCGGATGGCGTACTTCATCCGGGCCTGGTTGCGGTTCTTCCGGTTGCCGACGCGATCGAACACGCGCACGACCGCCTCGCAGACCGGGATCAGACGTTCGGGAGGGATGAACTCGTGCAGGATCCATGCGTTTTGCGGGGAGACGGCGAGCCCGCCGCCGATGACGATCTTGAACCCGATCTCCCGGCCGCCGTCGTCCGCCTCGCGCGAGCGGGCGATGAGACCGATGTCATGCATCGCCCCCAGTGCGCAGTCGTCCGCGCAACCGGAGAAGGCGATCTTGAACTTGCGCGGCAGGGTCTGACAGATCGGATTACGCAGGAAGAAACGGGTCAACGCCTCGCCGTAAGGCGTGACATCAAACTCTTCGCTGGGACAGATTCCGGCCGTAGGGCAGGCGGTGATGTTGCGCACCGTGTTGCCACACGCCTCCCGGGTCGTGAGGCCGGCCCGCTCCAGCAGGCGCATCGCCTCCGGCACGACCTCCATCTGCACGAAGTGGAACTGCATGTTCTGGCGGGTCGTCACGTGTCCGAACCCGCGCGAGTACTTCCGTCCCAGTTCGGCCAGGGCGCGCAGTTGATCCCCGTTCAGAACCCCCTGGGGAATCTTGACGCGGATCATCTGCGTGTTCTCCTGTCGCTGGCCGTAGATACCCCGGCCGAGCCGGTACGCCTTGAAATCATTCACCGAGATGTCGCCACGCTCGAACGCCTCGATCGTGGCGACGAATTCCTCGACGTCCGCCTTAGACGCGTAGCGACGCCCGGAAGTGGTGTCGCGGTTGGATTTGTCCGGCTCGAGCCGGGTCGTCTCTTCGTTCGTCATCGTGTTCTCCACGTGCGGCCCCACGGAATACCCGGACAGGCTCCTAGTCGGCCGGTCCGGTTTCGGTGTGGAGCCCGCACTCCTTTTTTGAGAAATTCTCCCAGCGGCCCGCCCGCGGGTCCTCGCCCGGCTGCACCTGGCGTGTGCAGGGATGGCAGCCGATGCTGGGATAGTTCTTGTCGTGCAGCGCGTTGTAGGGGACGTCGTGGGCCCGGATGTACTCCCAGACATCGGATGACGACCACGGCGCGAGCGGATTCAGCTTCACCATGTTGAAGATCGCGTCCCACTCCACCAGGCCGGCGTTGGCGCGCGTCGGCGCCTGGTCGCGGCGGATGCCGGTGATCCAGGCACGGTAATTCCCGAGTTGCTCGCGGAGCGGCTGCACCTTGCGGATCCGGCAGCAGAGATCCGGCCTGCTCGCGAACAGATCCGACCCGTACATATCGGTCTGTTCGTCGATCGTCAGCTTCGGGCGCACCGCGATCGGTTTGATGCCGTAGCGCGCGATGATCCGGTTGCGCACCTCGAGGGTCTCCTCGAACAGGTAATCGGTGTCGAGATAGAAGACCGGAACGGACAAATCGATCCGAGCGACCATGTCGACCAGTGCCACATCTTCGGCGCCGAAGCTGCAGGCCAGGGTGATCCCGCCGCGGAAGTTCTCGATGCCCCACTTCACGACGTCCAGCGGGTCCTTGTCTTCGAGCTCTTTCGCAATCTGCTGCAGATCCCTGGGGTTGATCTCGTCCTGGGGGTTAATCTCGCTGATAATCTCGATGCTGCCCACGCGTGCCTCCTTGCCGTGATCGGCATAAAAAAAACCCACTGCCACCGGCAGTGGGTTTTGTGTTCGATCTCTCGGTGAACCCCGGAGGGTTCATTTCAAATTACGAAATATCCCCCCCAGCCCGCTGCCACATATCGGCTCCTGGCCGACAGGTACAGGTGCAACAACAGGCGCAGAGGCACACCATGCCGTAGAGTGCTGCCGTGTGATTCTTATCAGCTCTGCTTTTCAAGGCGTCAGGCACAGTGACCTCTCTGGTTCACCAAGTTTTATACGCCGAAAGGGTGGCCGGATCAACGATTATATTCGAGTTCACGATGCGGACCTCTGTTTAGCATGGCGGTGACGCTGGTGGATCGGCTTCAGCCTGTCGACCGGATCTATACTGATGCGGTTCCGGGACAGACGATTCACAAGCGAGGGAAATGAGGTGACTCGAGCCAAGGTGCGCGTGGCAGCGATCCAGGCGGCCCCGGTTTTCATGGATCGGGATCGAACGGTCGAGAAGGCGGTCGGCCTGATCGGCGACGCGGCGACGAAGGGTGCACGGCTGGTGGCGTTTGGGGAGACCTTCGTCCCCGGCTATCCGGCGTGGCTCGATCTCTGCCCCGGATCGGCGGCCTGGGACTCGGCTCCCGCCAAGCAGGTGCACGCGCG
>JAZGDH010000379.1:0-3180 GCA_036477555.1 Acidobacteriota bacterium | reverse complement strand
AACTCTGGAAAGGACTCCTGGCGTCCCTGAAGGAAAGCGGATTCCCTCCGGAGGAGGTTGATGAGAAGGAGCGGTTCGTGAATACGTCGTTCGTCGATTTCGAGAGCAAGGACTATCCGGGGCACGTGGTGGAGCCGCCGAACCTCCGCGGAATCGACAACAACATTCTGATGATAGGGAGGATCAGGGCCGGCAAGGTCGCGTTCCAGGCGCGGGTGTCGAACGGCCCGCACGGCGCCGAGCTGAAGATCCGGGCGCGCATCCTCGGGCAGGGACACGATCGGCGAAAGGGCATTCCCGTGCTCGTGGATCGGCGCTCGACCGGAGTCATCGAATCCGAGTTCCTCAAGCAGCTGGAAGCCCGCCTCGACATCAAATCCGTCGACGAGATCCCCTAGGAGCCTGTCCGAGTCCAGGTCGAGGCCCCTCGTGCCTCGGCCCTGTGCTCGAGTTGCAGGAAGGTCGTCATGGTCACGAGGGCGAGGACCGCGACGGTAAGGAGTCCGCCCAGAAAGACCGGCCAACCGTAGTTCTGGGCGATCGAGCCGCCGAAGAAGTTGAAGAGCAGCGCTGCCGCGTACCCGAACGCATCGATCAGCGTGATCAGAAGTCCGCTGTGCTGGCCCCCGAATCGGATCGAGAAGACACTCATCGGAATGTAGTAGGCCGGGCAGATGGCGAAGCCGAGCATGAAGATCGAAGTGATCGCGATCGGCATGTCCATCGAGCCGGGGATCGGTAGCCCCGGCAGGGCCCACAAGGAGAGCGCGCAGACGCAGCCCAGGGCCAGGAGCCCACCGAGCACTCTGACCAACCGTCGTCTGGAGAGGCGATCATAGAAGAGGCTCGTGGCGATCAAGGCGACGAGCATACCGGCCGGAAAAGCGCTGCCGCTGATGGCAGCCTCCCCGGGAACCAGGTTCAGGCTTTCGCTCAGGTAGATAGGGATGAAGTGGATGAAATCCATGAGAATGGCCAGGAAAGCCATTCCGAAGCAGATCATCCAGACTCGAGGGCTCCGGGCGAACGCCAGACATGCCTGCGGAATCGTGGTGCCGTCGAGCGGGTGCGATGAGATCGGCTTCTCTTCGGAGGCCTGACGCTCCACGTTCGGCGGGGGGAGACCAACGTCCGCGGGCCGCTCCTTGAGCCAGAGCCAACCGGCGAGGAGTGGCAGTCCGGCGATGGCCGCGGACACCATGAAGACCGAGCGCCAGGGGATCACGAGGAGGAGCGCGCCGAGGAGCACGCCGGCGGTCATGGTTCCCACGCGCGAGCTGATCGCGATGATGCTCCAGAGGCGGCCGTACTTTCGACGTGGATACCATTCGCCGATGAGCTTGGCGACCGCCGGCCAGCCCCCGGACTTGAAGAATTGACCGGAGAAATTGAGCAGCGCAAAGAGATAGAAGCCGGACACCATGCCGAACGCAGCGGTGGACGCGGCGGTCAACAGGAGCACGAGCAGGAACATCTTCCGGCCGCCGATCCTGTCCGCCGCCACACCGGTGGCGAGCTTGCCGGCGATGGCGCCTGCCGAGTGCCAGCTCATGAGCCGGCCGTATCTGGCCTTGTCGAGGCCCAGTGAGGGATCCCGGATCATCGCCGCGCTGGAGGCGATGAGGGTGTTCCTGCACAACATCATCGCCGCGTAGCCGATGCACATGGCACCCAGAATGACGAGTTCCCAACGAGTGCGCCGCGGATCGTGGCCGCACGTCGGGTCGCGATCGATTGTGCTAGTGTTGACGATCATAATCCCTGACGCGAGGAGCGCCGGCAGAGAGACGATGGGAGCGGCCCGCCGCACGCCGGTCTGCGGAATGACCACCCGTCGAGCGGGCCTTTTTCGACGGCAGATTAACCCAGGTGGCAAATTTCCATCTACATGTTATTTCCGAACTCAATCGGCTCGATGTCGGCGGTCATCCGTCGGACGATATTTACATCCTGTAATATGTGATATTCGGAATGAAATCTGGACGGGTCGTCAAGGGATGGCTCCATCGAGTTGACGGCTCATTGACCTCTGGGGGAGATTCCATGCAGATCCCGTCGAAGTATGGAGTCGTCATTCTGGCGCTCTTGATCACTGCAGTGGGTGGCTGGATCACGCAGGAACCGGCTCGCGCCGACGGCCTGCCGCTGAAGCCGACACGAACCCTGAATTTCACAACCGAGGAAGGCACGTGGATCTCGACGGATGTCTCCCCGGACGGTAGGACATTGACCTTCGACCTCCTGGGAGATCTCTATCTCCTCCCCATCGAGGGAGGGAAGGCGAAAGCTCTCACTCGAGGGATGGCCTTCGACACGCAGCCACGTTTCTCACCGGATGGCCGGCGAATCGCTTTCGTGAGCGACCGGGATGGCTCGGAGAATGTCTGGCTGATGAACGCCGACGGCAGTGGCGATGCCGTGCCTCTGACCCACGGACGGGATACGGTGTTCATCTCTCCGGAATGGACTCCCGATGGAGATGCGATCATCGTCGCCAAGACCGGTGTCATCCGCAATGCCCTGATGGAGCTCTGGTTCTACCCGATCGCGGGGGGCGGTGGGGTGAGTCTCGTGAACGGAGAAGGGGCGAGGTTGACCGCCCTTGGGCCGGCTTTCGGGGCCGACCCCCGCCAGCTCTTCTTCTCTCAGAAGGCAAAAGCCCTGCAGACCTACTATCCTCACATCGGACAGTATCAGCTCGCCGTATACGACAGGGAGACGGGAGCGATCCATCCATACAGCAACGCCCAGGGAGGAGGCCTGCGGCCCGTGCTCTCGCCTGACGGCCGCTGGCTCGTATACGCGAGCCGATACCATGCCGAAACCGGTCTCAGGCTACGGGATCTCATCACCGGCGAGGAGCGATGGCTGCTCCATCCGGTGCAGCTCGACGTCCAGGGCGCCCAGCACGCGAGCTGGGACCTGATGCCGGGATCCAGTTTCACGCCCGACTCCGATTCTCTGATCACGACGATCGGCGGAAAGCTCTGGAGAGTGAGTATTCCGTCTGGAGAGACATCCCCGATCCCTTTCACCGTGAACGTGGAGCAGCCGTTGGGGCCTGCGGTGCATTTCGAACGTCGGGTGGACGAGGGACCGGTGCGGGCGCGGCGGATCTCGGCGCCATCGATCTCCCCGGATGGGGAGCGGGTGGTGTTCTCGGCGCTCGGACGGATCTGG
>JAZGDH010000378.1:0-2256 GCA_036477555.1 Acidobacteriota bacterium | reverse complement strand
TGTCGACCGATCATCCGAACGCAGGGCCCTTCATCTATTACCCCTGGATCATCCGGCTGTTGATGGACGCCGGCTTCCGGGAGGAGATGCTGCGCCGCGTGCACCATCGAGCGCGCTCGCGGACGATGCTGGGAAACCTCAAGCGCGAGTATTCGCTGAACGAGATCGCCATCATCACGCGGGCGGGTCCGGCGCGCGCGCTCGGGCTTACCAACAAGGGGCACCTCGGGGTGGGCGCCGATGCCGACATCGCAATCTACGCCGAGGACAGCGACAGGGAGGCGATGTTCGAGCGGCCGGCCTATGTGCTCAAGGACGGCGAGATCGTCGTCCGTGACGGTGAGGTCGTGCAGTCGACGCCGGGTCGAACGATCTTCGCCGACGTTCCGGGAAACGACGACATCGTTGCCGACCTGCGTGCGCCGTTCAAGAATTACTACACCGTGGAGATCGAAAACTTTCCAATCCCCCGCGAAGATCTCAACGCATGGCAGGCCGTCCCCACGGGACGTCCCACGCCCCCCGGGCCTCCGGTCAAAGGCTGAGGAGCCGATGAAGATCCGCGACGTCCCGATCGAGGACACCTACGCCGAGGCTTTCCCGGCCGTCGCTTCGCGCCTGCTGATCACGGCGGACGACGAACGGTGGGCGCGGGAAGCGGCGGTGAGCTTCACCGGCTTCGCGACCTCGGTGATCGGCTGCGGCTGCGAGGCCGGCATCGAGGGGACGGCGCCCGCGGAGACGCCCGACGGGCGCCCGGGCATCCAGGTGCTGATCTTCGGTATGTCGAAGAAGGCGCTGCACGAGCAGCTCGTCAAGCGTGTCGGACAGTCGATCATGACCTGCCCGACAACCGCCTGCTTTAACGCCCTGGAGGGAGAGACGTGGTTTCCGGTCGGCGGCAAGCTGCGTTTCTTCGGCGACGGGTTTCAGTCGAGCAAGCGCCTCGAGGCGGCGTTCGATCCGGACGGAGGACCGGCGCGCCGGCTGTGGCGCGTGCCGGTGATGGACGGCGAGTTCCTGATCGAGCACCGGTTCGGCATCCGGGAAGCGATCGCGGGGGGTAACTTTCTCATCCTGGCGGCCGGCCGTCGCGAGGCGCTCGACGCGGCGTCGGCGGCGGTGGATGCAATGCGCGCTCTTCCGGGGATCATCCTGCCGTTCCCGGGCGGTGTGGTGCGGAGCGGCAGCAAGGTCGGGTCGCGCTACCGGTTCATGTCCGCCTCGAGCAACACCGCCTACTGCCCCACGATCCGCGGCCAGGTGAAGTCGGCCCTCGACGAGAAGACCGGCGCGGTGCTGGAGATCGTCATCGACGGGTTGACGCGCGACTCGATCGCCGCGGCGATGAGCGCAGGGATTCGGGCGGCCTGCCGTCCCGGCGTTCTCGGGATCACGGCGGGGAACTACGGTGGGAAGCTGGGCAAGCACCACTTCAGACTGCACGAACTGCTGGCGGACTGAGCCTCCGGGCCGGTCGGTGAACGCGATGGCTGAGATCATTCTGACGTACAGAGGCGTGGGGGGTTCGACGATCCCTCTCGAGGCCGATCCGATCGTCCCGGCCCTGTTCCGCGACAAGGAGAGGAAGGAAATCGAGCGGCTGCCGCTGCATCATGGCAACGGCACCGTCCCGCTCGGTGAACTCTTCTCGATCCGGGGAGAACGATCCGATGCGCTGAGGGTCGAAGGGGACCTCGCGCGGGTGAAGGGACTCGGCGCGGAGATGGTGGGCGGCTCGATGGTGATCGAGGGGAGCGCCGGCATGCATGTCGGTGCGCGGATGACCGGCGGCACGATCGAGGTCCGCGGCGACGTGGACGACTGGGCCGGGGCCGAGATGACCGGCGGGCTGCTGCGCATCCGCGGCCGGGCCGGGAACCGTGCCGGCTCCGCCTACCGCGGCAGCAAATATGGCATGCGGGGCGGCGTCATCCTGATCGAGGGGGATGCCGGTCACGAGATCGGCGGTTACATGCGGCGAGGCCTGATCGCGGTGCGCGGCGAGACGAAGGATCATGCCGGAGCGCGGATGGCGGCCGGCAGCATATTCCTTTTCGGGAAGGCCGGGATCAGGACCGGCGGCGGGATGCACCGCGGAACGATCGTCTGCCACCACCCGATCGAGCTGCTGCCGACATTCCGGCGCGCCTCCACCTACGCACCGGACTTCCTCGCGATCTACTACCGGCGCCTGCAGGCGCTCGGCTTCCCGATCGATGACGTGGAAGAAGTCCCGCGCTTCGATCGCTACTT
>JAZGDH010000377.1:0-7497 GCA_036477555.1 Acidobacteriota bacterium | reverse complement strand
CGCCGTCGCCTGATCGGAAGAGCCTCCCTCGATATCGATCGTGAGGGTGATCCGGTCACCGGTGCGAATCCGGACGCGGTCGACCGACGCCCGCACCGTCGTCTCCTGCGCGTGCGCCGATTCACCGCTCATCGCGAGCGCCAGCAGACCGAACAGGATCGGCGCGAATCGAATCGAGCGCCTGCCCACCGCCGCCCTCGGCCCGGTCGCCGCCAACGCCCTCACCAGTCCTTCTCCGGCTGCTCGCGCTGCGGGGCGGTCGCCTTCGCATGCTTCCTCACGCCCTCGCGCTCATCCTCACGAAGTGCCTCCAGGATCCGTCGCGCATCCTCCTCCGACATCTGGCCGGGTCGCCTGCGGGGCTGCTTCTTCTGCGGATCATCCTTCTGATCGCCGGGCTGCTGCTCAGGGGTATTCTGTGGTTTCTGCCGATCCTCGTTCTCCTCGTCCTGCTGATCGTCCTGCTGCTGTTGCTGCTGTTGTTGCTGCTCTTCGAGCAGGCGCAGTGCGAGTTCGAGGTTGCGCTTGGCATCCTGGTCGGAAGGATCGGCACGCAACGCCTGGACATAGGCCTTCGCGGCGTCCTGCACCTGCCCGGCAAACATCATCGCATTACCACGGTTGTAAATCGCGGATTGTGACAGAGACACATCCCTGGACGCCTCGGCGCGGCGATATTCCCCAATGGCCTTCTCGTATTCCCCTTTGCGGAAGAGCACATTGCCGATGTTGTAGTGCAGCTCGGGAGCCTCCGGGCGGGAAGCCTGGGCATCGGTATACATCCGCAACGCCTCGTCGTACTGCTTCTGGTCAAACAGTCGATTCCCTTCATTGTTTTTGGACGCCGCAGATTCTGCGGACGCCGCGCCGGTCATCGCCAGCACGAGGACCATCGTCGTCAGGGTTTCCCCAACAAACCTCACGACCCGCCCTCCTTCACCGCCACCGGTGGCTCCACCTCGCGCTTCATCCGTTCCGGAATCGCCGCCTCCAGCGCGAGGAGGATCAGCGCGATTGCAAGCGGCAGCTGGTAACGATCTTCATACGATGTATGCAGCCGGCTGGAAAGAGTCTGCTGATCCATCCCGGCGATCTCGTCGTAAATGCGTTCCAGCTCGAGCCCCTCCGTCGTGGCCCGATAGTAGCGGCCCCCTGTGGCCAGCGCGATTGCCTCCAGGGAGCTCTCCCCCAGCCGGCTGGTGACCTTCTTCTGCTCGCCGTCCTCCTTGTATCCGACGATCTGTCCGCGCTCGTTGCGTATCGGGATCGGCTCGCCCGACGGGCTTCCGATTCCGACCGTGAAGATCGTCATCCCCGCCTCGACCGCTTCGCCGACCGCCCTCTCGACGTCGCCCTCATGATCCTCACCATCCGTAATCAGGACCAGCACGCGGTAGCGGCGATCATTCGAGCGATACGCGGTCCGGGCGGTGCGGATCGCCTCGGCGATCGCGGTGCCCCGAATCGGGATGAGATCGGTGTCGAGCACGTCGACAAACAGCTTGGCCGCGGCGTAATCCAGGGTCAACGGACAGGCGACATAGGCGGAGCCGGAGAATGCGACCAGCCCGATCCGGTCGCCGCTGAGCAGATCGATGAACGACGAGACGGCACCCCGGGCCTGCGCGAGACGGCTCGGCTTGACGTCCTCGGCCATCATGCTCAACGACGTGTCGACGGCGATGATCACGTCCACACCCCGCCGGCTCACGGTCTCCAGCTTCGCACCCCACTGTGGTCGAGACAGCGCCAGCACGAGGAACATCGCGGCGAAGAGGACGAGAACCACCTTCACAATCCGCCTTTCGGAGCTGGCGCCACGCGTCAATCTCTGCACGACATCCCAGCCACCGAACCTCTGCAGCGCGCGCCGCCGGGCGCGGAACGACAGCACGAACAGAATCGTCAGCGCGGGAATTCCGAGCAGTATCCAGAGGTATCCGGAGGCGTCAAACCGCATCAGGGGATCCTCCTCAGCAGCGTGCCGGCCACGAAGAACTCCACCGCCAGCAGCAACGCTCCCGGGTAGAGAAAGTAGGGAAACTGCTCGCTGTGGCGCGTATATCCGCGTACCCGGATCTCGGTGCGTTCCATCGCGTCGATTCGGGTGAAGATTGCCTTCAGAGATCGGGAGTCGGTTGCCCGGAAGTACTGGCCTCCCGTTGCCCTGGCGATCTCCTGCAGCGCTTCCTCGTCGATGTCGGCGGACACATTGATATAGCGACGGCCCATGATCGGATCGTCGATCGGGTAGGGCGCCGGCCCCTCCGTCCCGACACCGATGGTGTAGACCTTCACTCCGAGGGCCTGTGCCAGGCCGGCGCCGGTCAGCGGATCGATCTGTCCTTTGTTATTGCGGCCGTCCGTCAGCAGAACAATTATCCGGCTTCTGGCCCGAGTGTCCTTCAGCCGGGAAACGGCCGTAGCGAGACCCATGCCGATCGCGGTGCCGTCCTCTTCGGAGGGTGCAATCTCGACGCCGTCGAGCAGATCCTGCAGGACGTCATAATCGAGCGTCAGCGGGCAGCGCGTATAGGCGTTGGCGGCGAACACGACGAGGCCAATCAGATCGTGCCGGCGGCCACGCACGAACTCCCCGACGACGTCTTTGGCGACCTCCAGTCGATTCTTCGGCCGAAAATCCTCGGTGCGCATGCTCCCCGAGATGTCGACGGTCAGCACGATCCCGATCCCTTCGGTGAGCACTTCCTCCTCGTGATGCCCGGTTTGAGGCCGGGCAAACGCGATGACCAGGAGAGACAGTCCCACCACCCGAAGCACCAGCGGCAGGTTTCTGAGGCGCACCGGCAGTCCCGGCGGAATCCGGGTGAATAAGGCAGTGCCCGAGTAGATCAGACTCGCCCGCCGCGCCCGCAGCCGGTAAAGCAGCCAGGCGAGCACGATGATCAGCACTGCGCCCGCCAGGCCCGCCCACGGGCTCTCGAATCGGAAGCTGGTCATGCCGCTGTCTCCACGCTCACGGCCGGCTCGCTCGGACGCGTCTCGTCCACGAGACGATAGGCGCTCTCGACCGCCTCGCGGGTCTCCTCGGCCGTCGGAGTGTGTCTGGCGAACTTCACCAGATCGCACGCCATGAAGAAGGTCCCGGTGGCCACGATCACCTTCGTGCCGGCGCGGGCCTTCCGCAGCTCTTCCACGATCTCACCGGTCGTCCGCTCGATCGTCTCGATGTCGAACCGGGCGGACAGGTACCGTCGGATGATCTCCGCCAGCTCGATGTAGAACGCCTTCACCATTCCTTCATTGAGGAGACTGCTGGAGAGAAGGCGCTCGAGCTCCGCATACGCCACTTCGTGCGCCGGTCGTGCCGGCGCCACCGACGCCTCCGCCCCCTCGCCCCTCTCGAGCCGCCGTCGTCGGCGACGCCAGATCCAGAATCCCAACGCCACGAGGGTCGCCGCCGCCAGCAACCACGGCCACAGCGGCGCGACCGGCATTGCGGCCGGCGGTTTGATGTCGGCCGGCTCGCTGTCCTCTGCCGCCAGAACCGAGGCGATCTCCAGATGGATCGGATCGGTCGAGACCGTGCGCTCCACTCCATCGGGATCGACGTAGGCCACCGTGAGAGACGGGATCTCCCGCGCCCCCGTCTCAAACACGGTGACACGATAGATCCGAACCTCTTCGATGCGTCCGTCTTCCAGCCGCGCATCGGGCATCTGCCGCTTATCCAACAGATCGACCGCTTTGAGGAGCTCCTCCGGTTCGAACGTGACGATGCGGGCTCCCTCGGGATGGACCAGCCGCGCAATAAGAACGACCGGATCCCCGATCGTGAGGGTGGTGTGATCGGCCTCGAAGGTGAGAACGACGCCGGCCGGTGCCCCACCGTCCTCCGCTTGTTGCGCCGTGGCCCGTCCCGCACCGGCACCGTTCATCACGAGCAGGAGCGCCATCGACGTCACACGCACCACGGAAACCCGAATCATCGGCCGACCCTTTTCGCCCGGCGGTGGAAGAAGCGCACGAGCGGCACGTCGTACGAACGATCGGTGAACAGCTCCAGAGCGTCCACACCGACCGAGCGGAACAGCGCTTCGCGTTTCGCGCGCCTCTCCCGCGCCCACTCCTTCAGGAAACGCCGCGTCCTCCGATCCGACGTATCGACGACGACACGCTCCCCCGTTTCGGCATCTTCCAGGTCGACCAGGCCGAGAGGCGGCAGATCTTCCTCGCGCGGATCCGTCATGGCGATCGCGATCAGGTCGTGTTTGCGCGCCACGACACGCAGGGGCTGTTCGTACCCCTCCCCCAGAAAATCGGACACCAGGAACACGACGCTTCGCTTCGTGATCGTCCGGCTGAGGGTCTGGAGCGCCATGCCGATATCGGTTCTCCGTCCCCGGGGACGGAAGTAGAGCACCTCGCGGATGACCCGGAGCACATGATCCTTCCCCTTGCGGGGGCGCAGGAAGGTCTCGATTCGATCGGTGAATGCGATCAGACCGACCCGATCGTTGTTCTTGATTGCGGAGAAAGCGAGCAGGGCGCAGATCTCGGCCGCGATCTCGCGCTTGAATTGTCTATGGGAGCCGAACTCACCCGAGGCCGAGAAGTCGACCAGGAGGATGACCGTCAACTCCCGCTCCTCGACGTACCGCTTCACGTAAGGATGTCCCATCCGCGAGGTGACGTTCCAGTCGATGGTCCGGATGTCATCTCCGAACTGATATTCGCGGACCTCCGAGAACTCCATCCCGCGGCCCTTGAAGACGGAGTGGTACTCACCCGCCAGCGATTCGTTCACCAGGCGGTTGGTACGGATTTCGATGCGCCTTACTTTTCTGAGTATCTCGGCGGGCAGCATCGTCGATCAGGGCTCCGGGCGAGCGGCGATGCCTTCAGGGCACTTCAATGGTATCGAGGACACGACGGATGATCTCCTCCGTCGTCACATCCTCGGCCTCTGCCTCGTAGGTCAGAATGATCCGGTGGCGCAGCACGTCGAACGCCACGGATTTGATGTCCTCCGGCGTGACGTACCCCCGCCCGCGGATAAACGCGTGCGCCTTCGCGGCGACGGTCAGGAAGATGGTCGCGCGGGGGGATCCCCCGAACCGCACCAGCCCCTTGATATCGAGATTGTAGTCCTCCGGCTTGCGGGTCGCGAAGATCAGATCCACGACGTAGTCCTTGATGCGATCGTCGATGTAGACCTGGTTCACCACCGCGCGCGCGCTCATGATGTCGGCCGGACTGATCAGGCGGCGCACTTCAAAATGGTTCGTTCCCGTCATCCGGTCCAGGATTTCGCGCTCTTCGCTCTTACTGGGATAGTCGACCTTGAGCTTGAGCATGAAGCGATCCACCTGCGCCTCGGGCAGCGGATAGGTCCCTTCATGTTCGATCGGGTTCTGCGTCGCGAGGACGAGAAAGGGCGGCTCGAGCGGATAGGTGGCATCACCTATTGTTACCTGTGTCTCCTGCATCGCCTCGAGCAGGGCCGATTGCACCTTGGCCGGGGCCCGGTTGATCTCGTCCGCCAGAACGATGTTGGCGAAAACCGGCCCCTTCCGGGCGACGAACTGTCCATCCTTCTGGTTGTAAATCATCGTGCCGATCAGATCGGCCGGCAGGAGATCGGGCGTGAACTGAATACGCTGGAACCGGGCGTCGATGACGTCCGCCAGAGTCTTGATGGACAGTGTCTTGGCGAGTCCCGGGACCCCCTCGAGAAGCAGGTGACCATTGCCGAGCAGGCCGATCAGGAGCCGATCGAGGAGGCCCTTCTGTCCAACGATGACCTTGCGAACCTCTCCCAGTAACTGCTCGACGAACACCGACTCCTTCGCCACCAGTTCGTTAATCTGTTTGATGTCTGGCTGCATACCGCCGGTAACCTCCGGTAAACGTTATGTTTGAGCGGCGAGCGATTTTATTGCACACCCCGCCCGGAGTCAATTTTCAACCCGGAGACGCGATCCGTCCTTTGGTTGACGCTCTGTAGAGCGGAACCTATACTCCACCCCGGTGTCGTCGAACGTGTGGAAGCACAATGAGATCCGATCGATCACGCGGCGGCGGAGACGCCGCTTCCGACATGAGTGATGGGTCGACGGACTCCTTTCAGGCGATTCAGAGACACCTGATCCAGCGGCGCGGTCTGGATCTCTCCCGATACAAGGAGAGTTATCTCAGGCGCCGCCTGATGGTGCGCGTCAGAGCGCTCAAACTGAGAGGGCTCGAGGAGTATGCGAGGTACCTGCATCGACATCCGGAGGAGATCGGTCCCCTCCAGGCGGCCTTGTCGATCAAGGTCACGGGATTCTTCCGCAACCGCTCCTGCTACGCATTTCTCCGGGAGAAGGTCGTGCCCGAGCTGCTCGATCGCGCACGCCTCCAGGAGGGGCGCGTGAGGGTTTGGAGCGCAGGATGCGCCACTGGCGAGGAGCCTTACTCTCTGGCCTCGCTGTTCGCCGCGGAGCTGGGGGATCGAGACGACGTCGAAGTCCAGATCACCGCGACCGACGTCGATGCCGATGCCCTCTCCGAAGCGGAAGCAGGACGCTTTCATGCGGTCGCGATTCTGGATCTGGCGCCCGGTGACGCCGCCCGCCATTTCGATGCGGACGCCGACGGGACGCTGACCCCGCGACCGAATCTGCGAGAGATGGTGACATTCCGGCGCGAGAGCCTCCTCGATCCATTCGAACGTGAAGAACTGGATCTGATTGTCTGCCGCAATGTCCTCATCTATTTCTCGATCGAACATCAGCAGACTCTGCTCACCCGATTCGCGGAAGCGACCTCGGCGGGCGGTTACCTCGTGCTCGGCCGCGTGGAGCGCCTGCTCGGCGGGGCACGGAAGATGTACGAAGTCGCCTCGGCCAGAGACCGCGTGTACCGCCGCGCCCCGACGACCCAGCGGGAGCACCCATGCGCCTGAAACTCGCCCTCGCCTTCCTCATCGTGACATTCGCGTTCGTGATCACGCATTTCATGTTCACGCCGCCACGCTTCTACAAGCTCTGGACGCTGGTCGGTTACATCTCGACCGAGATCCTCATCGGGCTGATCGCAGCCGTGGTGCTGTCGAAGCTGTTCACGCGGCAGTTGAGCGATCTCGCTGCCGCGGCGACGGTCATCAGCCGTGGCGATCTGACCCGGCGCGTCGAGATGCGGGGGAAGGACGAGGTCGGGCACCTTGCCGGTTCTTTCAACACGATGACGCAGAGCCTGTACAAAATCGTCACGGAGGCGCGCACTGTGAGCGGGCAGATCTTCGAGTCGGCTCAGTCGCTCTCCGCCACCGCCGAGGAGATGAACGCCACGACTCAGGAAATTTCATCCACCGTGTCGAACATCGCCCGCGGCGCCGAGGGAACGGCCGACATGGTCAACAAGACCTCCTCGATCACCCGGGATATGGCGGTGGCGATCGAGGGGATCTCCGAGAAGGCCCGCTTCGCCGCGAAGTCATCAGAGGAAGCCGGCGAGAAGGCGCGCGAGGCCGGCGAGCAGATGGGCGGCGCATCC
>JAZGDH010000376.1:0-5686 GCA_036477555.1 Acidobacteriota bacterium | reverse complement strand
TCGATGTTGTCGGCCGTCCTGGTGGCCGCCGCCGTCGTGTTTCTGGCACGCACGGCGGGTGATGTCGGATGGCGGGTGCTGGGGGATCGTCTGGCCGGCGCCGATCCGACGCTGCTGTTCCTGGTGCTGCTCATCAATCTGGTGCGCTACGCCGTGTGGTGCACTCGCTGGCAGATGCTGGTGCGCCCGGTCGAACCGATCCCCTGGTGGCCGGCCCAGAAGTCATTGCTCGCCAGTCTCTTCATCACGACCGTGGTGCCGGCGTCGCGGCCATTCGGGGGCCTGGTGAGAGCGCGCTACCTGGCGCAAGAACTGGGCCGCCCGCGCGGTCCCTTGTACGGCGGCGCGCTGGTCGATCAGATCGGCTACAGCGTGGTCTGCCTGGCGCTCGGAGCGATTTACCTTCCTCTCGCGTTATGGGTCGCCCCGGAGGGCAGCCCCGGCGACTGGCTTCTGCTCGGACTCGCCGGGGCGGCCAGTCTGAGCCTCATCTTCCTCGTCATGTGGCGGCGGCGCTCCTTTCTGCTTGCCCGCATGCGCGGCCGGATGCCGAAAATCGCGGAGGCGCTCGAAGGAACCGTCGACGCCGCGCGACGTCTGCTCGCCCACCCTGCAACCTGGCGCGTGGTGGCGGTCGGTGGCGGCGCGGTCTGGCTGGCAAATGTTCTGACCTTTCAGATCGCCGCGGCCGCCCTGGGCTATCCGCTGGGCTTCCCGGCCGCAGCGGCCGCGTTCGCGTTCGGTTCGTTCGTCGGGACGATGACCGGAACCCCGGGCGGGGCCGGCACGACGGAACTCGCGGCGATCGTACCACTCGTGGCGCTGGGGGTGCCGACCGAGGTGGCGCTGCCGACGGTGCTTCTCGCGCGCGGTGTTCACTACCTCTGTTCGATTCTGCTCGGCGGGATCGCCACATTCCTGCGCCGCCGCCGCGATCCCTCCCCCCTGACGGCCGGAACGGCAGAGGGATGATTCCGCCGGTCGGGGTGAGGGTTCAGGCCTCGACGGGACGCTTTGCGCGCGCGGTGACGATGCGGCTGCCGATCGTTCCGGTATGCCGCGTGGTCAGGAAGCGCGCGATCTTCTGGCGTGCCGACATCTCGATCTTGCGCACGCCTTCCCGGCTGATGTCGAGTACCGCGGCGACCTCGCGCAATGTGCGCCGGGGTCTCCCTTCGAGGCCGTAACGCGCCACGAGGACCTGTCTCTCGCGTGGCGCCAGGATCTCGAGCGCACTGCGCACGAGGATCGTTGTTTCATCGTGCAGCAGCGAGTCCTCCGGGCCCGCGGTCGACTGATCCACGAGCGCCTGGATCGCCGACCGGACCGAGTCGGCCTCGTCATCAATCGAGACCTCAACGGTTGCTTGCGGCAAGGCGCCTGTCCAGGGTTCGCCGCTGAGATGAAGCCGGGTCCTGATCTCCTCGCGTGTCGGTGGACGTCCGAGCTCCTGCAGCAGGTTGTTCTCCAGCTTCAGCCGTTTGCGGATCCTCTTCAGTCGATAGTCGGGCACCCGCACGACGCGCGACTGATACTCGAGCGCCCCCAGGATCTGCTTGTGGATCCAGTAGCTCGCGTAGGTCAGAAACTTTGTTCCGCGCGACGCGTCAAATCGCCGCGCCGCTTCGAGGAGACCAATCGCGCCCTCGTTAATCAGATCGTCTAGTGGTACGCCGAAGCGCCGGTACTTCAGCGCTACCTCCGTCACGTATCCACGGTGGGTCGAAAGGAGCTGATCCGTATTCATCTTCTCCTCCTTTCTCTTTGACCGACACCTGATGGCGGGAACGCAGGGAATCGAAGCAGCGCCGTGCGTCCCGACAGGGGCGGTGACTTGAACGTGCGGTAGGCCGATTCGAGCTGGGCGATCAGAAACTCGATCTCGCGGCGTTTGCGTGGGGTGGCGTCGCGCCAGCGGCCCTCGACGACGAGCGCCCGGCCGCTGCGATCGGTCAGGATCGGTGTAAAGGAATCCTCGAGCCAGACCCAGTAGCCATCGGCATGATCGGTGCGGTACTCGACGCCGATCACGGCCCGCCCTTTCAGGGCTGCCTGCCACAGCCGCGCCGTACGGCCGATGTCGAGGGTATGGTTCCACTGGATCCAGTCGTACTCACTCTCGTAGTACGTGGGTGGATAGCCGAGGAGGTCTTCGGCGCGGTCGTCAATGAAGATGTAGCGACCGTGGAAATCGATCCGGTCGGTGGCGACGATTGGTGCGAGGCGTTTGTCGCGCGACCCCGGCGGGCGAAGCTCGTCGAGCATGCGACTGTGTTCTTCGATCTGCCGTTCGAGAGCGTCGCGATCCAGCATTGTCGCCTCGCTCCGGGACGGGTGGCCTGGCGGGTGCGCGAAGCCACGTCGTCCTGTGATTTCGCTCGATCCGTTGCGTCCGGCGGGCCAGAGGCCCGCAAATTCTCTTGCTGATCAGATACGTCGCATGCGACCCTCCGTCAACTAAGATTTTCAATCGCCCCCGGCGCGTGATCCGCATCGATGCGCTCGGCGTCCGCGATTCGGGCGGGTGGGATAGGATCGGGCCCATGGATTCAGGGAAGATCGAGACTGAACATCGCGGTCCGACCGCGCACGGCGTCGCCGTTGCTCCCGGGGGCGCCCATCGGCGCGCGTGGCGTCAGCGGTTCGCGTTTCTCGCGGTCGCACTGGTTGCGGTGGCGGGTTGCGTCGACGGAACTGCGGATCGGAGCGCGACGGGCGGTGATGAGATCATTCTCGCGACGACCAGCAGCACCTACGACACCGGTCTGCTCGATCGCCTGATCGAACGGTTCGAGGCCGGGGACGGACGGCGCGTCAAGATGATCGTCGTCGGCTCGGGCAAGGCGCTGGCCCTCGCGGGCCGCGGCGAGGCCGACATCGCGCTGGTGCACGCACCCGGGGCGGAACGTCGCTTCATGAACGATGGCAGAGGCCATCGTCGACGGCGCATGATGTATAACGACTTCATCCTGGTCGGACCGGATGGTGAACAGCCCCCGATCGCGGGCGCCGGGGGGATCCTGGCGGCGATGCGCACGATCGTCGACTCCGGCTCGATCTTCGTATCTCGCGGGGATGAATCGGGCACGCATCAGCTCGAGAAGCGACTCTGGAATCGGCTGTCGAGCCGGCCGCAACTCGGCCGGACCTATCTCGAGACTGGCCAGGGAATGGCGGCGACGTTGCGCATCGCCTCCGCGAAGGGGGCTTACACGCTGACCGATCGGGGCACGTACCTGGCGCAGCGGGAGGGGCTCGCACTGGCGATCCTCTCGGAAGGGGATCCACTCCTGCGCAACGTCTATCATCTGATCGTTGTCGATCCCGGCACGGGGCCGTGGGTCAACCTGGCCGGCGCGGAGTCTCTGGCGCGCTTCCTGCTGTCGGAAGAGGCGCTCGCGATCGTGGGAGACTTCGGCCGCGAGAGGTACGGGCAACCGCTGTTCGTCCCCGATCCCGAGCCGTACGGATCCGAATAATCGTTGGATCATGCCCGGCGCGTGCGGAGCATGATCGGCGGAAGAGGAGGTCGACATTCATCTCTTGTTCGAGGGTTTGTGGCAGGCGCTCGAGCGGATCGTTTCTCTCGATGCCGCTCTGCGCGAGGCGACCTGGCGGACGCTGCAGGTCTCCGGCACGGCGACGCTTTTCAGCCTGTCGCTGGGGGTGCCGACCGGAGTCTGGCTCGCGCTGAGCCGGTTTCGCGGCCGCACCTTCGTCGTCGCGCTGATCAACACCGGTATGGGCCTGCCGCCGGTCGTCGTTGGCCTGTTCGTCATGATCTTTCTGTGGCGGAGCGGTCCGTTCGGAGGACTCCAGCTCCTCTACACCCCGACCGCGATGATCATCGCGCAGACGCTGATCGCGTCTCCGATCATTGCCGGGCTGAGCCTCGCGGCGGTGCAGTCGCTCCCGGCCCGTCTCAAGCTTCAGGTGCAGGCGCTTGGAGCGACTCGGCTGCAGTCGGTCTGGCTGCTCGCGCGCGAAGCGAGGCTGCCGCTGCTTGCCGCCATCATGGCCGGGTTCGGCGCCGTCATCAGCGAGGTCGGCGCCTCTTTGATGGTCGGCGGAAACCTGCGCGGCTCGACCCGCGTTCTGACGACCGCCACGGTCCTCGAAGCGAGCAAGGGAAACTTCGCCAGCGCCATCGCCCTGAGCCTGATGCTCCTCGGGCTCGCTTATGCGATCAATCTGATCCTGACGCGCCTGCAGCAGCATGGACGCGCCTGAGGTTCGAGATGCCTGACGCGAATGTCGTGAATTTCCACCCATCGGCTCCGACGGAAGGAGAGACGAGCGCGGATACCGGCTCGCGCCGGTCATCCGACGGCTCCTCGCCCCGACCGGCTCTCGAGGTGCGGGATCTGACGGTCAGCCGGGGCGGGGCGTTTGATCTCCGCATCGAATGCCTGTCGGTGGCTCGAGGCGAGACGCTGGCCGTCCTGGGTCTCAACGGCGCAGGTAAATCGACTCTCCTCGAGACGCTCGCGCTGCTGGTGAAGCCGGATACCGGCGAAGTCAGGATTCTGGGAGAGGTTGCCGGCAGAGGGAAGTCGCGTCATCATCTGCGCCGCCGTCTCGGTCTCGCGCTTCAGGATCCTTATCTGCTGCGCGGGCGGGTGCTGGATAACGTCGCGCTGCCGCTGCGATTGCGCGGTCTCGCCCCGTCCGAGGCGCGGGCGCGCGCGGGCGCGTGGCTCGAGCGGTTCGGGATCTCCCATCTCGCGGGACGCCCGGCGCGGGAGATCTCGGGAGGGGAGGCCCGACGCACCAGCCTGGCGAGAGCGCTGGTGACCGAGCCTGATCTGCTGCTCCTCGACGAGCCGTTCTCCGCGCTCGATCCGCCGACGCACGATACGCTCCTGCGCGACTTCCAGAAAGTGCTCGGGCCCGGCACGGCGGTGGTGCTGGTGACTCATGATCGTTCGGAAGTACTCAACCTCGCACAGCAGGTGGCGGTGCTGCATGCCGGCCGGCTGCTGCAACGGGGGCCGGCACAGGAAGTCTTCCGCCGCCCCGCCAATGAAGTGGTCGCTTCAATCGTCGGGCTCGAGTCGATTCTCACGGGGCCGGTCGTCGCGTCGGAGGGGGGCATCTGCCGGGTTCAGGTCGCTCCGGATGTGATGATCGAGGCGGCCGCCGAGGCGGAGCCGGGAGCCCTCCTGACGCTCTGCATCCACCCCGAGGAGGTGACGATCGATCGTTCGCGACCTCCGGCACGGAGCACGGCGCGTAACGTCTTTCCCGCCTTCATCCGCTCGATCACCCCGTACGGGCGGGGATGCCGCGTCGAGCTCGAATGCCCGTTCCCGCTCGTCGCGCTGGTGACGCGCCGATCGGTAGAGGACCTTGCGCTGCATGCCGGGGAACGGGTCACCGCCAGCTTCAAGGCGAGCGCGATTCACGTCTTCCCCGCGCGCGCGACGGTCTCCTGACGTTCCCTGTCCTGTCCGGTTCTTCCCGGCTGGGACTATATGGGACTATAATGGTCCCTTATCGAACAGGACATCGATGAGCGCGTATCCCGGAAAACCGTTGTCCGCCGCTGATTTCGGTGGAGTTATCCTGGCCGGCGGCCGCAGCACGCGGATGGGCCGGCCGAAGGCCTGGCTTCCGTTCGGTGGAAGGACGATGCTGCAGGCGGTGGTCGAGGCGGTCCGGGAAGGACTGGTTGACCGTCGTTCGC
>JAZGDH010000375.1:0-2278 GCA_036477555.1 Acidobacteriota bacterium | reverse complement strand
TCGGTGGCACCCCCTCCCCCAGGCAGATGAGCGCCTTCAGGCCCAGCCGGGAGGCGACCGCGGCGACCGCCCGGCCGTGGTTGCCGCTCGACACGGCGATCACCCCCCGCGCGCGATCGGCGGCCGGCATCAGAAGCGCGCGGTTGGTCGCCCCGCGCAACTTGAACGATCCGGTACCCTGAATGCACTCGAGCTTCAGCCTGACGTCGCCACCGGCCGCGCGCGACAGCTCCCGCGACGGGACGAGCGGCGTGCGCACCACTTGTCCCGCAATGCGCCCCCGGGCCGCCTCAATATCGGCGGGCGTCAGGCCGAGATCGGCCTCGATCACTCGCCCCATCCAACGATCCCCCGCGAAGTGTCCGATGAGCCTAGCCTCGCCCACTTATGCCGTCAAGGTCTCGCTGCCGACCAGATGCCCGGGTCGGCCGGTCGCGTATCGGCAGCGCCTGAAGGGCGATCGGATCATCGTGATCGTTCAGCGCCGGGCCATATCGACCGGGGCGCATCGAGCCGCGCCATGTGCGCCGGAACGGCTCAGGCATCTTTTCGCGAGCGAGTCTAAGCCCAGGGCGATATGGCCCGGCGCTGACACGGATCGGATGATCCGTTCGTCTTGACGGGCTGCCGTCGGGGGGCTAGTCTGACGATTCACCCCGCATCGTCGGTCCTGCGCTTCATACCGTGCGATGTCGCTTTGAGCGGAGAGGATCACCGTGCCCGACATCGTCGGCTTCAGTCGTGAGGATCGAGTCGGCATCATCACGATCGACAATCCTCCTGTGAACGCGCTCTCGCAGGCGGTGCGCCAGGGGCTGCTGGACACGATCGGCAGGGCTGTCGCCGATCAGGAAGTCGGGATCATCGTACTCCTCTGCGCCGGTCGCACCTTCATCGCCGGAGCCGACATCAGCGAGTTCTCGAAGCCTCCGATGGAGCCGGACTTCAATGTCGTCCTCGATGCGCTGGAGAACAGCCCCAGGCCGGTCGTGGCCGCAATCCACGGGACCGCCCTCGGGGGAGGGTTCGAAACCGCTCTCGCCTGTCACTTCCGTTGCGCGAGCCCTTCGGCGAAGGTCGGCCTGCCGGAGGTGACCCTCGGCCTGATACCGGGCGCCGGCGGGACGCAGCGACTGCCCCGGCTGATCGGCATCGAGGCGGCGATCGAGCGAATCGTCTCCGGGAAACCGATGTCCGCGGCAGACGCGCACCGGGCCGGTGCGATCGATCGGATCATCGAGGGGGAGCTTCGAGCAGGAGCGATTGCCTGGGCCGGCAGTCTGCTCGCCGAGGGCGCCGGGCCGAAACGGGCGAGGGATCGCGCGGTCGATGCCGATTCGGTCCCGGAGGGGTTCTTCGAGCGCTTCCGCGCGACGATCGCGCCCCGCACGCGCGGACAATTCGCGCCGGAGAGGGCGATCCGCGCGGTCGAGGCGTCCCTCTCCCTGCCGTTCGATCGCGGGTTGAAGCGGGAACGGGAACTGTTCACCGAGTGCTTGAACTCCCCGGAGTCGGCCGCATTGCGCCACCTGTTCTTCGCCGAGCGACAGGCGTCCAGGATCCCCGACGTGCCGAAGGAGACACCGGTCCGGTCGATTCGGAAGATCGGGATCGTCGGCGCCGGGACGATGGGGGGCGGGATCGCCATGAGCATGGCCGATGCCGGATTTCCCGTCGTTCTGGCCGAGGTCGAGAAGTCGGCCCTCGATCGCGGCCTCGGCGTCATCCGGGACAACTATCGCCGTTCGGTCGACAAGGGGAAGTTCTCCGCCGACGACATGGATCGCCGCATGGCGGCGATCACCGGCACCCTCGACCTCTCCAAGTTCGGTGATGTCGATCTGGCGATCGAGGCGGCCTTCGAGGACTTCGACGTCAAGAAGCAGATCTTCACCAGGCTGGACGGGGTGTTGAAGAAAGGCGCCATCCTCGCCTCGAATACCTCCTACCTCGACATCAACGCTCTCGCCGCGGCGACCTCCCGGCCGGCCGACATCCTCGGGCTGCATTTCTTCAGCCCGGCGAACGTCATGCGCCTGCTCGAGGTGGTGCGCGGAGCGAAGACCGGAAAGGACGTACTGGCGACGTGCATGAAGCTGGCCAGGACGATTCGGAAACTTCCGGTGGTCGCCGGCGTCTGCGTCGGATTCATCGGCAACCGGATGCTGCAGGGGTATTTCAGAGAGTCGCGGCTGGCCGCCTACCGCGGTGCCGCGCTTCAGGAGATCGATGCCGCGCTGTTCGATTTCGGCATGTCGATGGGTCCGTACGCCGTCAG
>JAZGDH010000374.1:0-3188 GCA_036477555.1 Acidobacteriota bacterium | reverse complement strand
CCGTTCTGGACCCGCAACCCGTATCTGCTCTCCGAGCCGACCTGGGGTCTGGTCTATGTTCTGCACGGGCTGTCGGCCGTCGCGCTGGTGACTCTGACGATGGCGCACATCTACTTCGCCGTCCTGCCGGAGAAGCGCTGGCTCACCGTCTCGATGATCGCCGGCTGGATCACCCGCCAGGATTACCTCGACAACCACGATCCCCGACGTTGGGAAATCCCAAAGGAGCCGCCGCCGGCGCCCGCACAGGCAGAGCAGGCAGCCCGGCTCGAAGGGGAACGGACGTGAGACCGACCGACGCGATCAAGACAGGAGCGAAGCCGGGCACCGCCGACGCCGGAACCGATCGCGCCGAGTTCAGGACGCGGATCGAGCTGATCGAGGAGAGCTACGAATTCATGCTGGGCTACGCGGCCCAGGGAGTCGCCGGAGATCGCGATGCCCGCTCGGGAACGCAACTCAGAGACTACCTCGAGCGTACCGACGCCGCGCTCACCGATCTGGCCGCAGCCTTCACCAACCTCGTGGTGCGCGAGAAGCTGGAACCGATCGAGCGCCACCACGCGTTCGCTGCGGTCCTGGAGCGGGACGCCAGCGACTCCCGTGCAGCCATTCAGCTGGTGCTGGCGCAGCCCTCGATCAGCTCGCAACTCATCGACAACCTGAACGCCTCGATCCATCTCCGCGCCCTGCTCACCGACCTGTTTCTGATCGACGAGATCCTGAAACTCAGAGCGTAGGCCCTGACGCCGGTCCCTCTCGGCCGCGCCGTCGGTACCCTGACGGCCGGCAACCGGCGACGAGGAGACCCGGGGACCTTACAACCCCGGGGCGAGGGCCGGACCACACATCGGTCACAGGCAGGAGGCCGAGTTATGGCCGCCAGTGTGGCATTCTTCTTGTTGACAACCCCCCGGCGCGGTCGTATATGAAAGTCACTCGGAAAGCCAGGCGATGCAGGCATTTGCGCGCGGGCCAGATTCGCGTGTTCGGTGTTGAGATGACTTCGGGACGTGACAATCGCGGGATTTCAATTCTCATCATCCAGGATGCCCTCGCGGTCCTTCTGGCCAATCTCGTGGCGGTTACGCTGCGCTTCGATTTTGACTGGTCGAGCATCATCACCCAGAATCACAGGATCCCGGAACTGCTCTCCATCGATATTCTTCTCACCCCCGCCGTGTTCTACGCCTGCGGGCTCCACAAGGGATACTGGAAATATGCGGGTCTCAGCGACATGCACCGGCTCGTCCGCGCCGTCGCCTACCGAAGCCTGATTCTCGTCGCGATTTTCTACTTCTTTGAACTGGAGGGAGTGTCCCGCGCCGTACTGATCCTCGGCACGCTCCTCATCCTGTTCTTCTGCGGACTGCTGAGGCTGGTGCCGCGTATCCGATTCGAGCTTCTGAACGCCAGGAGCCGTATCGGCGGGAGCCGCACCCTCATCGTTGGCGCCGGGGACACCGGAGAGTCGCTCCTGCGGGAGTTCAGAAAACGCGGAGAGACCGACCACAGAGTGATCGGCTTCGTGGATGACGATCCGGGAAAGAAGGGCGTGAGGATTCACGGCGTCCCGGTGCTCGGGGAGAAGAAGGATCTCGAGCGCCTCATCGAGACGCACGGCGCCAAGGAGGTCATCCTGGCCATCCCGCGAGCCTCATCCCGAGACGTCAGCACGCTGCTCGAGGTTTGCCGCCGGGCCGCGGCGAACATGAAGACCGTTCCGACGCGGGGTGAGTTGGAGCGTGGTGTCGCCCGCGTCAACCAGCTCCGCCGCGTCGAGATCGAGGACCTGCTTGGCCGGGAGTCGGTGAAGCTCGAGCAGCGGATCCTCCGCGAGAACCTGGCGGGCCGTGTCGTCCTGGTGACCGGCGCGTCCGGTTCGATCGGGAGGGAGCTGGCGCATCAGATCGCG
Source organism: Acidobacteriota bacterium (assembly GCA_036477555.1). GTDB lineage: Bacteria > Acidobacteriota > Polarisedimenticolia > Gp22-AA2 > Gp22-AA2 > JAPUIN01. The sequence goes on along the minus strand of JAZGDH010000374.1, from coordinate 1,273 downwards.
ACCTATGGCCCCCGTGAGCTGATACTTCTCGATCGCAATGTGGACACCCTTTACGAACTCGAGCAGGACCTGCGTGGCAGCCACGACTCGCTCTCTCTGAAGGTCGTGCTAGGAAGCGTCCTCGACCCGGCCCTTCTCGCCCGCGTTTTCGACGCGACGAAACCCCAACTGGTGTTTCATGCGGCAGCCTACAAACATGTGCCTCTCATGGAACAGAACCCCGGCGAGGCGATCAAGAACAACGTTGTCGCCACCCATGACCTGGTCGATCAGGCGGCCAGAAGCGGTGTTGAACGGTTCATCTATGTGTCGACCGACAAGGCCGTCCGCCCCTCGAGCGTGATGGGCGCGACCAAGCGCCTCGGAGAGCGCATGGTGATGAGCATGGACAGCGAGCGGTCCCGCTTCATGGCGGTTCGATTCGGGAACGTGCTCGGGAGCGACGGATCGGTCGTTCCAACCTTCCGGAAACAGATCGCGGCCGGCGGACCGATCACGGTCACCCACCCCGAAGTGACGCGCTACTTCATGACCATTCCCGAGGCGGTGCAACTCGTCCTTCTGGTCGGAGCGACCGGTCAGGGCGGACGGACCCATCTTCTTCAGATGGGTCGTCCGGTCCGCATTGTCGACCTGGCGAAAAGCATGGTCGAGCTCTCAGGGTTGAAGGTCGGCACGGACATCCAGATCATCTTTACCGGTCTGCGCCCCGGAGAAAAACTCCACGAGGAATTGAAGAGCGATTCGGAACGGACGATGCCAACCGGTAACGATAAGATCACGGTTCTCGAAGGGATCGAGCCGCTGGGCCCGCAGGGTTGGGCTCAGTTGAAGCAGATCGAGGCTGAGATTGGCGAAGAACGAGTCGAGACCGCTCTCAACATGTTGAAGGATCTCGTCGCGGATCCGGGCGCGGCTCCCCCCCTCGCGTCCTCGCCTCGAACGCGACCGGCAGGGATGCCGGTCGGGACGTGGGCGCGGCCCGTCGACGCCGACGCCTGAATATCGATTCACACGCCCCTGAAGGTTCACCGATCGGTTGCAGCAATCAGGACGCCACTGCCCACCGTGTGAATCTTTTCAATATATACTGTAATTTTATCATTATTGAATATTTAAGTAATATTTTCTTCATATGTACTGCACGCGATACGCCTGAGGTGCGGTCACTGTCACCTTCGATTACGGAACCATTCCGCCAGGCAGCGGCGCCCCCGGTCGGTTTCACGAGAGCCACGGAGTCGAGGATCGGCGGAGGAGCCTATTTTAAGGA
>JAZGDH010000373.1:0-3750 GCA_036477555.1 Acidobacteriota bacterium | reverse complement strand
CTATTTGAACTTTCCGTGAGATCCGCCGTTGCCGCAATCTACGCGGGCCCCGGAGAGATGTCAACGGGGAGGGTGTCCGGGTAGCTCGGACAGTGTCCGTCGTGGGGGAGATCCCGATTTACACGCGCTCCTGCGTGCTCGCGGAAGCAGCAATTGTCGATCAGGTGTTTCCACCGTCGACAACAACGCGGAAGCGGCGCTATGCTAGAATTCTCTGCGATGAGATACAAGCGAATCGTCGTTGCGATGGTTGCCGCTCTCATACTGCTCTACGCCCTGGCGTCGGTGCGGCATCTCAATTCGACAGATCACTTCTACGTCCTTGACGCCCCGATCGTCCGCGCTCAACCGAAGCTGCTGGAGCCCGGCTGGCATTTCGTTCCCCTTTTCGTCTCGCGGATCGCCACCTATCCTGCCTCGCCGGTCAAGCTCCGCGTCGACCTGAGCGGCGATCGCGCGACGATCTGCCGGGATGGAACCAGGGTCAACGTCGAAGCGGAACTGACCTATTCAATACAACCGGAGGATGTTCTGACGCTGCATGCATCACGGGGCCCCGGCTACGAGCCGGAGTGGCTGTCCGGGCTTCTGGCGCAGGCAACCGCGGCGCGGCTGGCGGCGGTCTCCTACGACGTCGTTCGTGACCGCGATCCCGAGATCGTGCAGGGGGTGCGCGGCGTGCTGGAGCAGCAACTGCCGTCGGAGGGTTTGCGGATCGCGCGTTTGCGGATCACCGAGACGCGTGACCGGGATCAGGCGACCGGGCCGATCCTGCGGGTGCAGGCCGGACAGGCCGACCGGGAGGTTGTGCTGATCGGCGTCGACTCGTTCGACTGGCGCATCATCGACCCGCTCATAAAGCGCGGGAAGTTGCCCAATCTCGCGCGCCTGGTGGCGCGCGGAGCGAGGGCGAACCTCAGGACGATCCGGCCGATCCTCTCGCCCGTCATCTGGACCAGCATCGCCACGGGGATGAAGCCGTCGCGTCACGGCATCGTCGATTTCATCGTCACCGGCGCGGACGGCGAGGCCGTTCCGGTCACCAGTGCCATGCGCAAGGTCCCGGCGCTCTGGAACCTGCTCGGCCGCCAGGAGATCGACGTCAGCGTCGTGGCGTGGTGGGCAACATGGCCGGCAGAGACGGTGCGCGGCCGCATGGTGACCGATCGGGTCGCGTACCAGCTGTTCGAGAAGAACGTCAAGGAGGACTGGAAGAGCGACGACCCGGCGCGCAACAAGGGCAAGACCTTTCCGGTTGAACTGATCGACGAGCTGCGCCCCTTGATCAAGGCCCCGGCCGAGGTCACCGACGACGAGATCGCCTGGTTCCTGCCCCGGCAGCGTTTTCCAGAATCGTTGACGGAGCACCAGCGGGAGATGCTGCACCGGTTCCGGACCGTGATCGCGGGGGGAGAGACCTACCACGCCATCGCCATCGAGTTATTCCGGTCATTCGACTCGAAGCTGAAAATGGTCTACTACGAGGGGCCCGACACCACATCGCACCTGTTCATGCACTACCGGCCGCCTCTTCTTCCGGGAACCTCCCGGGCCGACATGGAGCTGTTCGGCAGGATCGTCGATCGCTACTACGAGCGTCAGGATCGGTTCATCGGGGAGATTGTCGAGCAGGCCGACGATGACGCCACGATCATCCTGGTCTCCGACCACGGATTCAAGTCGGAAGCGAACCGCCCGCCCCACAGCGATCCGAACATCGGCAAGGGGGAGGCGGCCCAGTGGCACACGCCGGTCGGGGTCCTCGTCATGGCGGGGCCGGAAATCCGCCGCGGCATCGATCTCGGCGCCGCGACCGTTCTCGACATCGCGCCGACCATCCTCTCCCTGTACGGCCTGCCGGTGGCCCGCGACATGGACGGGCAGCCGCTCGCGGAGGCGTTCTCCCCGGCCTATCTGGAGAGCGACCCGGTCGCATGGATCGATTCGTACGGCGGTTATCGCCGGCCGGGTGAAGGGATCGCCGACATCGACGCCACCTTGTCGGCCGACGACGAAGAACTGCTCGAGAAGTTGCGATCCCTCGGATACATCGGCACCGAGCGCAACACCGCGCATAACAACCGCGGCACGATCGCTCTCGAAGAGGGGGACATCGATGGTGCGATCGCCGAGTTTCAGAAGGCTCTGAAATCGGGCAGTGAGACCGGCACGATGATCCGCACCAACCTGGCGCGCGCCTGGCTGCTCAACGGCGACCTCGAAAAATCCCGCGCCAGGGCGGAGCAGGTGCTGGGTGAGGACCCGGGGAACAAGCAGGCCGAATTGATTCTCGCAAACATCGAATTAGCGGGAGACGACGATGATGCGGCTGAAGTCCACCTGCGCCGAGCGCTCGCCATCGATCCGACCTTCGTTCAGGCGGGCATGAAGCTGGGGCTCATCCAGAAGCGACGTGGCGACCACGACGCGGCGTTGGCCGAATTGAACAGGGTCGTCGAGATCGAGCCGCTCAATTCGCTGGCATACAGCAACCTCGGCAGCATCTATCGGAAGATCGGCCAGATCGATCGCGCCATCGAGTCTTACCGTGAGGCCCTGCGTGCCGATGTCCAGTCGATCGGCGCCTACAACAATCTCGGTCTCTGCCTGCAGGAGCTAGGACGCCAGGATGAGGCGAGACAGCTTTATGAGAAGGCCCTCGCGATCCGGCCCGAGAATTCGGTGCTGCGCAATAGCCTGGGCACCGTCATTGCCGCGGGGGGGGACAAGAGGGCGGCCATCGCGCAGTTCGAGCGCGCCGTGGCCATCAATCCCGGCTGGCCGGTCGCGCAGGGCAACCTTGCGACGCTTCTGTTCGAGACGGGTCGCTTTGAAGAGGCGAACGCGGCGTTCGAGCGCCTCGTGACGCTGGAACCGGAATCGATCGAGTCGCGGCTCGGCCTCGCCCTGTCGCACCTGATGGTGCAGAACCGCACCGCGGCCGTGGAGCAGTTCGACGAGGTGCTGCGCCGCGATCCCGACAACCTGCGGGCCCACATCGCCCTGGGCGAGACACTCCTGCGCGAGGACGATCTCGAAAGGGCCCAGGCCCATCTGGAGAAGGCGGTGCAACTGGAGGCGAGGATGCCGCGCATTCACAATGCTCTGGGTGAAATCTACGCAAAGCGGGGACTGGCGGCCGAGGCAGCGCGGGCCTACGAGAGATCCCTGTCGATTGATCCCGCGCAGGAAGAAATTCGTCGCCGGCTTGCCAGGATTGGTGGCTGAAGTGCCGCAGTCCGTCGACGAGAAAAAGGCGGCCTCTTTCGAGGCCGCCTCCCTTCAGTTCAATCCCCTCGGAAGCGTCAGGATCCGCCGAATCGGAACCGGATCCCGGCATTCAGGCTGTCGAAGGAGATGTCGTCCCGTTCATCCCGTCCAAAGGCCGTCCTCCCGACCGGGTCATTCACGAGGTCGCTCCAGACGGAGGACGTGTAGCCGATATAGTAGTCGGCTCGCGCGTAGGTCCAGACCGCTCTTAGATGGAAGTCCCGGATCTCCCCCCGGGTGCTGTCGACATTCTCGCGCGTAAGAGTCGGGATGCCGAAATCGCTATCGATCGCCGTCGCCGTCGCGTCATTGTCCGCCTGCATGAACGACACCGCGATGCCCCCCTCCAGGGCGAAGTGATCGGTGACCTCCATGACCCCGGTGACACCAATCCGGACTCCAAAGGCGTCCGTTTCGATCTTGCTGGTTTGGTCCAGGTATACGAGGTAGTCAGCGTAGAAGTATTCGTCCCCTGAAGCC
>JAZGDH010000372.1:0-3245 GCA_036477555.1 Acidobacteriota bacterium | reverse complement strand
AACTCAGGGACGCGGCCAAGGTGCTGTCCGAGCACTCAGAGGCATTGACACTGCGCTACCTCCAGACCCTGCTCGATATGTCGACTGAGAGGACTTCGACGATCCTGTTCCCGATCCCCATCGATCTTCTGGCGGCCTACAGGGATCACGTGAACCGGGGCACGGACACGGATTCCGGTTCATCGTGAGGGTCCGATTTCCACACCGTGTGTTTCCGTCTTACAAGAAGAAATCGGCTACGACCTCGGCAAGGAGATAACCCGGACCGGCGGGCAGTTGCCTTTTCAGCTCGAGAGACTTTTCGAAGTCGGCTTGGAACAGGCGTTCCTTGAGCTCTCTTACCGCTTCCGGATGCGAGGTGGCCAGGTTGACCTCGTTGTTGACGCGCATGCTGAGCTTGTCGAGGTTCGCCGATCCGACCATGATCCAGTCGTCGACGATGGCGGCCTTGACGTGGGTCATCTCCGGATAAATATAGACGCGGATGCCGTTGTCGAGCATCGTATTGACGGCTTGGACGTTGCTCATATCCATCAGCATCATATCGCCCTTCTCGGCAATCACGAAGCGTACATCGACACCTCTGCGGCGGGCGGCGATGAGCTCGAACAGTATGGCGTCGTCGGAGAAGTACGGATTCTCGATATAGATGTGATTTCTTGCGCGGCGAATGGCGGCGATCTGCGCATCGTAGATCTGTGAATGCTGTGGGCGCGTGTAGAGAATCCGAATCGGGTATCCGTCTTCGGGCGTGATCGGTTTCGGGCTACGAAAGTATCTGAAGAACGCCGCGAGATCCCCGAGGATTCCACTTTTTGCCCACGCGTCATCGGAATCGCGAGCCAGCTCCTCCACCACGTCACCGTCGACTCTGACCATCAGGTCATGCCAGTCGTAGCGGTACTCTCGACCGATGTTCATACCTCCTACGAACGCTACGTCCCGATCGACGATGGTGACTTTGGTGTGATCGCCCGAGAACCAGGGATTGGTCAGGGTACGCGCACTGATCTCGGAGTCGCTGCGCAGGTAGTCGGCAATGGAGGCGGGCGGCTCGAAGGACGCCGGTAGGCTGCTCGCGGTTGCCAACCCGCCGGTCAGTGTGCCGATGCCGTCCATCATTACCTTCACATCGACTTCTCTGGAACGCTGTTTGAGAAGGTCAGCGATCTGGATGGCGAAGTCGTCGTTGTCGAAGATGTACGTTCGAAGGTGAATGGACTCGTCCGCGCTCTCGATGCTCTCGATGAGTGCCGGGAAGTACTCCCCGCCATCGATGAGGAACTCCATGGAGCCTTTATCCGGCGTCGAGCCCGTCATCCTGTCGAGCACGCGCTCCCATTCCTCGAGATTCATCCCCGGAGCGCTCGTGACCGGCGGGACCGGTGTCTTGGTGGCCTCTGGAAGCCGCACCATGCTGATGAGGGTTTGCGTGGCGAAATCGGCGAGGGTGTTCTTGATGAGAAATCCCAGCGACCGGACAGTGGAGAAGGGCCTCACCAGCGGGTCCGTGGTATAGGTTTTCAGCATGATGCCCAGAAGCCCGGCGGTGCCCTTGACGTATCGGGAAAATGACCCGTAATCTGATTTCTGCGCTGCGGCGGGAACCAGGTAGGTGTCGCGGGTTGCGACCCGGGCGCTCGGGCCCGGCCCCACCGGCGGTGGTGTCGCCCCGATGGCGATGGAGTCGGTCCCCGGATTCGGCGAAGCGCAGGCCGCCAGGCCCGTGAGCACCAGAGAACAGAAGGTTATGGCGAAAACGCCGGGAAACCCACCAGATTCCTGTCGCCCACCTGTCGAAGTTGCCATGACCGTATCCCCCCAGGATTGTCCGGATGCGGCACGATGATGGCGGGGACGAGCAAACAGATGCCTGATGAAATACTTACAGATTGCTTATTTTTTTCCCTCGGGCGCCGGAATATAGGCTTTTAATTACTGTCCAAGCTGGACCCGGCCTGTTCCGGGAGAAGGCCGGGAACCGGTCTGTCGTGATATCGTTACGGGGAAGGAGGGCAGGATGCCACTCAGATCTGGAATCGTCGTGTGTTTCGTAGCCAGCGCCATCGCCGCCTCCACCGGCTGCGCGACCGGTGGTACGTCAGAAGTTCATCAGACCTTCATGCAGAAATGTCTCGCGAACGCGAAGACGGAGGGCGAGCGCAGCGAGTGCGCTTGGAAGAACGCCGACAGGATGGCTGGCGGCAGGTAGTCGCCTCGCAAGGGACGATCTTACTCCAGTGGTTTCAAGTCACCGAGCATCGTCGGGATCAGTTCACTGACCGTCGGGTGAATCGGCATGGCCCGTTGTATGGTCGTGTATGGTGCGTCCGCGTGCATGATGTCGATGATCGAGTGAATGATCTCGTCGCCGCCGATACCGAGTATCGCCGCTCCCAGGATCTTCTCGCTCTGCGCGTCGATCAGCACTTTCATGAATCCCTGGGTCTCGCTGCGTTCCCGCGCGCGCCCCACGCGGGCCATCATCATCTTGCCCACCAGCGCCCGGCGCCCGGATGCACGCACCTCGTGCTCGGTCATGCCGACCCGGCCCAGCGGCGGGTCGATATACAAGGCGTAGGCGGTGACGCGGTCGCTGACGCGGCGGGGATCGTCGTCGAACAAATTTGCCGTGACGATCTCGTAGTCGTTATAGGAAGTGTGGGTGAAGGCGCCACGTCCGTTGGCGTCGCCCGTCGCCCAGACGTCCGGCACCGTGGTGCGCAGCTGGTCGTCGACCACGATGAAGCCGCGGGCGTCTACTTCGATGCCCGCTTTGTCCAGGTCGAGATCATCGGTGTTCGGCCGGCGTCCCACGGCCATCAGGAGGTGGCTGCCGACGACCTCCGGTGCGCCGCTGTCGCATGCCACCTGGATGGCGACGCCCTGGTCGTGGCGGCTGAGGGTCATGCATTCGGCGTTGAGGCGGATCGCAATGCCTTCGTTTTCCATGATCTCCTTTACGGCGGCCGACACATCCTCGTCGTCACGACCGATGAGGCGATCGCCCATCTCCACCACCGTCACCCGGCTGCCGAAGCGGCGATACATCTGCGCGAACTCGAGCCCGATGTAACTGCCGCCGACGACGATCAGATGCTCGGGAAGAAAGTCGAGCTCCATGATGCTCGTGCTGTTCAGGTAGTCGACGTCCTGTATGCCCGCCATGTCGGGGACGAATGGCCGTGCTCCTACATTGATGAAGATCCTGTCGCCTTCGAGCAACTCGTCGTCGACACGCACGG
>JAZGDH010000371.1:0-2675 GCA_036477555.1 Acidobacteriota bacterium | reverse complement strand
GCGGACCTCGTCCGGGGGAAGAAGCTCCCCCGACGGATCGAGCAGGCAGGAGCGCGCATATCCTCCATAGGCGGCATCGAGGTGCAGGTGGAACCCGTGCCGATCCCGAAGGCCGACCAGTTCCTCGACCGGATCGACCGACCCGGTTCCGGTCGTCCCGACATTGGCGACGACGCACATCACCCGCTCTTTCTTGAGGATCGCCTCCAGGTGATTCAGGTCGAGGCGGAATCCGGAATCCGTCTCGACCTCGATCACCCGGGGAATCCGAAGCAGCGCCGCGTTGCGCCGCAGGCTGTAATGTGAGGCGCGGGAGAAGACGACGGCCCCTTCCGGCCGGGTGTCGCGTACCGTCCACAGGGCCTCGAGGTTGGCGAGCGTGCCGCCGGAACAGAGGTGGCCCCATGCCTCCCCCTCGAATCCGATCAGCCGTCGCAGGGTTTCAACCACCTCGAGCTCCATCTCGGTCGTCGCGGGGCCCCCCTCGTAGGAGTGGTTGTTCGGGTTCATCAGCATCGCGGCGAAGTACCCGAGGACGGCGGGAATGGCGGGGTCCTTGATCATCTGTGCGACATACTTCGGATGAAAGTACGGGAAGGTCGTATGCAGTCTGTCGAGAAGATCCTCGAGGCCGGAGATGAGCGCGGTGGGCGGCGGCCCCTGCGGGGGCGCCTCGATGACGCCGGGGGCCCGCTCCGACCGGTAACGTTTGTGATCCTGGAGCACCCGATCGATCAGCTCCGACAGCAGGCCGATCCCCTCCCCGCGGGGACCGAGGAAGATCTGAGAGGAAAGAAGATCGTCTTCGGGGGCGTTCATTCCCCGGCATTCTCCGGGAGCGCCTCGTCGATCTCGTCGATCAGCTGAACGTTCTCACCGATGCAACGGATTGCGAGAAAAGCGGTGTAGAGGTTCATGATGAGAGAGATCAGGGCGAGAGAGCCGTGAATCCAGGCGGGCAGAACGCGGGTATGAGCGCCGCCGCCGATGATGAACGCGGCCATGGTGACCAGAGGTGTGAACGTGAGCCAGGGGGAAAGCTGTTTCTTGAAGACCTTGGTCCGGGCCACGAACTCCTCGGGCAGGCCGTATCGGACCACGACCTTCTTGATGCGGCTTCCTGTCCCTACGAAGTAGAATAGCCCCATCGTATGAGTAAACAGAACGACCACGATCCCGAACAGGGCAAAGCGGATGTGGGATCCGGGGTCGACGGCCCCGGCCGAGGTCCTGTACCCTTCGTAGGTTACCCAGCCCAGCAGGCCGATTGTCGCCAGAAAGAGGAAGCCGAGAATCCTGGCGACCGGGACGTTGTCCAGCATGGGCGCATTATACGCGTAACGGGGGACCGTCCGATCGCGGGAAGGGACAAACGTGGTGGACCAGACGCGTGATCTGAACGCCGGGGATGGAAGCCGGGATGATCCGGGATTCTCCAGGCGCAAGGCGCTCCTGGCCAGGATTCGGGAGGCGCTTGATCGCCTGCCGGATCGGGATGGCCGCCTGCGTTCCGTGGTCCGCATCCTCAGCGAAGGGATGCGGAAATACACCTGGACCGGTATTTATCTCCTCGAGGGGGAGATGCTCGTCCTGCACAACCAGATCGGCCTGCCGACGCCACACGAGAGGATTCCGCTCAACCAGGGGATCTGCGGCCTTGCGGTCCGCGAGCGCAAGACGGTTGTCGTTCCGGATGTGGGCAAGGATCCTCGCTACCTGTCCTGCAGCCCCAGGACGCGATCCGAAATTGTCGTGCCGATATTCGGGGGTTCCGCGGTGGTCGGCGAGATCGACGTCGACAGTGACCAGCCGGATGCCTTTGATGATGAGGATCGCCGATTGCTCGAGGAAGCGGCGCGGATGGTCAGCGAGATCCTCTGAATCACAGCCGAATCAGGCGGCGCACAGGTGCTCAGGTCGCCCAGCGCGGCAACACCCTCCGAAGAAGGATGTCGAGCCCGAGAGCCCGTCCCGCGGCCGTGAGGTACACGGTGGCCAGCATCACGCCGAAATAGACCGGCTTCTCATCGCTGATCAGCGGCGTGCCCGTGGCGAGCAGAAAGTTTGCGCACAGCACCAGGCCGGCAAGGGCGGCCGCCCGCGTCGCCAGCCCCAGCAGCAGCATGAGGCCAATCAACACCTCCCCCCACATCACGAGAAATGCGAGGAGCCCCGCAAACGGTGTCGCGACATGCTCCAGGAAGGGGACGTAAAACTCGTACCGTGACTCGGCCATCCACTCGGCGAGCTTCGTTCGAAGCAGGTCGCCGTCGAATCCGCCCGTAACCTTCTGGAGCCCGAACTTCAGAAAGAAGTAACCGGCGAACAGGCGGGGCGCGAGCCCCGCCAGAGGACTGCATTGGTCCTCCACGTTGCCCCGTAGAAATCCCATCCTGACCCTCCTTCCGATAATCGCGTCATCCGGGTAAGCCGTTCACCGGCATGCCGCTCAGGGTGCTGCGAATATGCACCAGAGTAATCCCGTATCCGTTCGCCGCCGAGGCCGGGGGGTGGCACAATCGATATCGTTCCTGGGGAGCCGGGCAGCCGGGTGCCCGCTCCTCGATCCCCCGGCCGTGCGGGTCACCGTGGCCCGCACGGCTCATTTTTTCTGCTGCCTGAGCCCGCCCTCCCGATTCTCTTCGGCCGGTAGATCCGCGAAACGATCGGGGTGC
>JAZGDH010000370.1:0-3016 GCA_036477555.1 Acidobacteriota bacterium | reverse complement strand
GCGCCCGTGCTCGAGAAACTCGCCGAGCAGTATGACGGCAAGGCGCGTGTCGGCAAGGTCAACGTCGATGAGCAGAGCGCTCTCGCGACCAAGTTCGGCATCCAGAGCATCCCGACGCTGCTGTTGTTCAAGGAAGGTCAGGTCGTCGAGCAGTTGATCGGCGCGACCACCCAGGACGCCCTCGTCAAGCTGATCGACCGGCACGTCTGAGTTCCGGCCCCGCGTCGCAGGCGTCAGGCGCGGGGACTTCTCAGAGTACCTGCGGTTCGCCCCGGATGGTGCTGATCGTGAGACTGCCGTCCTCGAGGTCGGCAGCCACCGTGCGACCGCGATCGCCACCGGTGTCGGCCGCGATCACCTCGATCCCTTCCGTCTTCAGCGCCGTCAATGCGGCGGCGACGTTCTTCTCCCCGATCGTCGGACGCTCGCCTTCGATCTCAATCGCGAACATGCGTGAGCCTCCGGTGACCTTCGCCCGCAGAGCCTCGCGCTGGGCGCCGAGCCGGAGCGACTCTTCGATCATCGTCGCGATCGCGGTCGGTGCATAACGACCCAGCCGATCGGTCGCGTCGGGTGGCGGCGAAGGCAGCAGAATGTGAGCCAGTCCTCCGACGCGGGATCCCGAATCATACAGGAAGACCGCGACGCACGACCCCAGCCCGTGGATGATCAGCTGCCCCGGTGCGCTGCTGACCTTCATTTCGCCGGCCAGGAGCGATGGCGGTTTCATCAGGAACGGCTCCCGCCGGCAACCGGCGCGGCGCCGGGGGATTCGGCCAGCGCCTGATAGTTTGACGGATCCGGCAGGAAAAAGATCTCACCCTTGAGGCCACTCTCGGGCTCATGCACCTCGCTGGCGAGAACGAGAGCGGTGTCGGTGAGCGGGGCCATCTCGATCAGCAGGAAGTCGGTCACCGCGCCGACCATGTCGATCGCGAGCCCCGGAATCGAGGGGAGCAGACTGACCCCCAGCAGATCACTCAGAGCGTTCAGGTAGGCGGCGGCGAGGATGTTCCCCACCTCCTGCAGGGTCGAGCGCTGCAGGTCGGTCAGGGCGACCTCGTCTCCCTCATCTGGTCGGGCGGGCGCGCCGGACGCACCGCCGAGCATCAGGCGCAGGAGAACAGGCACCTGCTCGGCCCCGAAGAGCAGCAGGAGATTGCCGCGCAGACCGCCGAACACCCGCAGCGAGAGGGCGCAGACATGGCGCGAGCGGCCGCCGACGATCTCGGGAACGCTTTCCAGCGCCACCGCCCGGGCCCAGGGCACCTCCAGGTTCAGGGGTCGTCCGATCAGCTGCGACAGCGCCTCGGCGGCGTTTCGCGCCCCCGCCTCGCTCAGTGCGCGGAAGCGGGCGAGGTCGGGCATGCTCCCCGTCCCGGTGGCCATCAGGCGGCCCTCGAGGCGTGAGCCAGATTGGTCGGATCGAGAATCAGCGCGATGCGGCCGTCGTTCAGAATCGCGGCGCCCGAATAATGGGGGAGCAGCTCGAGGGGGTGCTTGAGCGGTTTGATGACGATCTCTTCCTCGCCCAGGATCTCGTCGACGGCGAGGGCATAGGATTTCTGCCCGATTCGGTAGACGAGGGCGGGAAAAGCGGCGGGAAATGGGGCGCCGGGATCATCCGACAGCAATCCCGCCAGCGGCAGCACGGTGACCATCTCTTCCCCCTGCTGCACCAGTCTCTCGCCCCGGCTTCCCTGGATCCGGTCCCGGCTGAGCTCGAGAGTCTGCTGCACGACCGACACCGGCACAGCGTAGATCTCATCGGCCGCGCGACACAGGAAGGCCCGCGTCACCGTCACGGTGAGCGGCAGATCCATCTCGAATCGGGTGCGGTGCCCCACCTGCGATTGAATGTGCAGACGACCGCCGAGCTTGCGAACCTGGGTCTGCACCACGTCCATGCCGACGCCGCGGCCGGAGATTTCCGTCGTCCGGCTCGCCGTCGAGAAGCCGGGTGTCGTGATCAACTGGAGCGCTTCCTCGTCGGACAGGCTTTCCGCTGCCTCCCGGCTGATGAATCGCCGCTCGACCGCCACGCGGCGCAACGCCACCGGGTCTATCCCGCGGCCGTCATCCTCGACCGTCAGCACGACCCGTTCCTCGTGACGGGTGAGTCCGATCTCGATGCGTCCCACCTCGTTCTTTCCGGCGGAGGTGCGGGTCTCCGGGGATTCGATGCCGTGGTCGATGCTGTTGCGCAGGATGTGCTGGAGCGGATCCATCAGCTCCTCGAGAATGGAGCGATCCACCGAGACGTCGCCGCCCGCCACGACCAGGTCGACCTTCTTGCCGAGACGGTGGCAGAGATCGCGGACGGTCCGTTCGAGGCGGGGAGCGATTGAGGAAAAGGGGATCAGGCGCATCGCCATCACCTCGTCCCGCAACGCTTCGATGGTGCGGCCAAGACCTTCCAGGATCACGCTCTCCCGGGCGCCGGGCTCGGAACGCACGGCGATCTTGAGGCGTTCCCGATCGAGGATCAGCTCGCCGACGCCATCCATCAGACGGTCCATACGATCGGTCGCCACCCGGATGGTATGGACCGCTTCGGGCCGTGCGGTCGTCCCGTCGGCTCCCGTGTGGCCTCGCCGCTCACCCGTCTCCCTTCGATCGGCGCTGCGCCGGTCCTCGGACGACTCGGCCCCGACGCGGCACAGCTCGACGTCTGCGATCGCACGGATCGTTTCCGCGATCACCGCGGCGGGAGTCGTCGATGCGAGCGTGATACGCAGGTGGCCCCCGAATCGATCCGGCACAATTTCTTCCTGCGGGGGAGAGCAGGCCAGAACACGGCCGAACGATTCCAGCTGCTTGAGGATGACGACTCCGCGGGCGGCCGGCAGCGCCGCGGCCGCACGCAATCGGACCTCCACGGCCAGACGGGGTCGGGCGTCGTGATCGTCCGCCCGCTCGGGCGCCGCGGCCGCCTTTCCGGCGGGTGGCTCGGAAGAAGGCTCCGACTGATCGCCGTGACTGCCCGAAGGGGGGGTTCCTGTGGACGGTGGCACCC
>JAZGDH010000037.1:0-2700 GCA_036477555.1 Acidobacteriota bacterium | reverse complement strand
GCGCCGGCTCGTTCAGGACATCCTTGAAAGCGGCGCCGTAGATATCCCAGACGGTGAGGAACAGGGCGGCCGACACCGGGCCGAGGATGAACCCGGTCGCGCCGAACAGCATCAGCCCGCCGAAGGTCCCGAGGAAAACGACCAGATCCGGCATCTTCGTTTCCTTTCCGACGAGCCGGGGCGGAGGAAATTGTCGATCGTGCCGCCGAACGCGCCGCAGTAAAGGCCCAGCACGATCGCGGTCACCCACTGGCCCTCGAACAAGAGGTACAGACAGGCGGGGCCCCAGACGAGCGAGATCCCGATCCCCGGGAAGATCGACAGGGCCCCCATGATCGTCCCCCAGAATGTCGGGCCGGGAATGCCGGCCACAGCGAGCCCGATCCTGTCGAGCAGTTCCTGCAGGGCGCCGATGATCAACGCGCCCTTCAGCGTCGCCTTCGTCACCGAGATAAACTTGTCCATGATCCGTTCCTGTTCGGCGCGATCGAGCGGCACATAGTAAAGAATTTGATTGAGCCGATCCCGGCCGGCCCGAACGAAGAAGAACATCGCACTCGAGCCCGGTCTAGGTACCCTACGAAGACGGGGGTGTTAGAATACGGGCCGTTTCCGGCACAATGAAAACCATGCTGACAGAATGGTGAGCGCGGTGATCTGGCTCAAGCGGTTGATGATTGTGGTGGCGCTCTCGTGCACTTCGGCCGCCGGTGTGCCCTGGGCCGACGCCATCGTCATGACCCGGGCGATGAAGGCATCGACGATCGCCGAGTTCTTCATCGAGGAGAACGCCATCAGGGTCGATCTGGAGATCGGCGCGGGAGGGCTCGAGGCTTTCAAGAACCTCTTGCCGGATCCGCTCTACGAAAAACTGGGCCATGCGCCCGAGCCTCTGGAGAAGCGATTCGATCGCTTCTTCCGGGAGGATCTCGTTCTGAGCGCGGGCGACGCTCAGAGGCTGACGGCCGGGATCGAGGAGATCCTGGGGCGCCCGCGGATCCTGCGAGACGAGATCAGCGGTGAACCGCTCCCGGCGGCGGAGGATGCGGGGGAGCCGGTCGTCTTCGCGCGGCTGGTCTATCCGTTCGCGCGCAGGCCGGAAACGCTGACCTTCGCGCCACCGCGTGACGAGGGTGGCAGGGTGCTGGCCGAGATCGGATTCATCGTCTACCACCACGGTGTCCCGGTCAACGATTTCCGCTACCTGGGGGTCAACGAGACGCTGAGGCTCGACTGGAGCGATCCCTGGTATTCCCGGTTCGACAACAGGAATCTGCGGCGAAAGTACGATACGCCGCTCAGCGTTTTTCTGTACGTCGAGCCGTACGAGGTGAGGGCCGAGGTGATCGCGCGGCCGATCGATCTGCAGCGGTGGGTCGAACTCGGTCTGAAAGGTCGTCAGATCATCCCGATCGACATGCAGGAGGAGGTCAAGAGGAAGGCGGCCGCGTTCCTGGCAGAGCACGTGAACCTGATCATCGACGGCGAGGCCGCGACGATCGAGCTGGACAGGATCAATTTCCTCCGCCGCACCCTGAGGACGAGCACCGTCGTCAATCCGCCGGAAGATCTCAGCGTGTGGTCCGCGACGCTCGGCGCGATCTATGTCGTCCCGACGGACGGTCTGCCGCAGGAGGTCAACTGGGAATGGGACCTGTTCGCTCCCAATATCCAGACGGTCACGGCCGCGGCAACCGATGAGGCGGGGCCGCTGCGGTTCTTCCTGCAGCCCCAGGACAATCTCCTGTGGTGGAAAAACTTCCTCAAGCGACCGAACATTCCGACGCTCGTCGACATGGAGGAGCCGCCGCCGCGATACCTCGGCTTCGTCGCACCGGCGGGGTGGCTCGCGGGCGCCATCGGCCTGTTGGTCCTCGTCCCGCAGTTGATGCGCGCCCGTCGTGGCATGGACGGGATTCGGCGGCGACCCGCCGCTATCGCGGTGGCTCTTCTGATTACCTCGGGGGCCACGTTCGCCGTGATGCACCGGGCCCGCGTCGACGACGAGCGCGCGGGCGAGGTCGTGCGGGGTCTCCTGCACAACGTCTACCGCGCCTTCGACTTCCGCGAGGAGGAGGCGATCTACGACATTCTCGATCGCAGTGTGGCCGGGGACTTGCTGACGCAGATCTATCTCGAGACGCGCCGCGGCCTGGAGCTGCAGAGCCAGGGGGGGGCGCGGGCCAAGGTCAATAAGATCGAGCTGCTCGAGATCGCATCGAAGGATCTCGGTGGAGAGCGGGGATTTGAAGCGCGCTGCACCTGGAACGTCTCGGGCTCGGTCGGGCACTGGGGGCACATCCATCAGCGCACCAACCAGTACGAGGCCGATTTCGAGATCCGGCCGGTCGACGGCCGGTGGAAGATCACCGAGATGGAGATTCTGCTGGAGGAGCGGATTTGATCCGGCTCGAGAAGGTCGAATTCGCCTACGGCGAGGGTGACTTCCGGCTGCGCGTGCCGGAGTTTGCGATCGACCGGGGTGCGACCGTGGCCGTGATCGGCCCGAGCGGATCGGGCAAGACGACCCTCCTGAATCTGATCGCCGGGATCACGCTGCCGGCGTGCGGTCGCGTCGAAACGGCCGGCAGAGAGGTCTCGACCCTGTCCGACGCGGCGCGGCGGGACTTCAGGATCCGGCATGTCGGGCTCGTCTTCCAGGAGTTCGAGCTGCTCGAATACCTGGATGTCCTCGACAAT
>JAZGDH010000369.1:0-2474 GCA_036477555.1 Acidobacteriota bacterium | reverse complement strand
GAGCCGAAATCGTCGATGCAGATGCGCAGACCCATCGCGCGCAGCTGTTTGAGGGTGTGGACCGCCTCTCCGGGGTTCCGCATCAGGACATCTTCCGGGATCTCCAGCTCAACACGGGAGGGCTGGACCCCCGTCTCCTTCAGGATCCGATCGATCGTCTGCGGGAGCTCCTGCTGCCAGAATTCCCGGCCGGAGATGTTGAGCGCGACGCGGGCCGGCTCGTGGCCCGACTTCGACCAGGCGACGTTGTGTTCGCAAGCCGTCCTGAACGCCCACTCGCCGATCGCGTGCACCAGTCCGGTCTCCTCAGCGAGCGGCATGAAGAATTCGTTCGAGACCAGTCCGAAATCGTGATGCTTCCAGTGAATCAGCGCCTCGGCGCCGATGACCTTCCGGGTCGTGGCCTCCACCTGCGGCTGGAAGTAGAGCTGGAGCTCGCCGCGCTCGAGCGCCTTGCGCAGGTTGGTCTCCAGCGACAGCCGCTGCAGGGCGGTGGCGTTCATCGACGTGTTGTAGAACTGGTAACGGCCTCCGCCCGCCTCCTTGGCGTGATACATCGCCGCGTCGGCGTTCTTGAGCAGCGTATCCATGTCGGTGCCGTCATGCGGGAAGAGGCTGATCCCGATGCTCGCGCTGATATGGAACTCGTGCTGGTCGATGCGGTACGGCTGTGCGATGGCATCGAGGATACGGCGGGCCACACGGGCCCCGTCCTCGCCGCGCGCAATGTCGGTGATCAGGACGGTGAATTCGTCGCCGCCAAGGCGCGCGACCGTCTGCCCGATATGGAGGGGGTCGCCCCGGGCAACCGTGTCGCTGCTGCGCAGGCACTTATTCAACCGCTGGGCCACCTCGACCAGCAGGCGATCGCCGATACGGTGGCCGATTGTGTCGTTGATCCGCTTGAAGCGATCGAGGTCCAGGAACAGCGTCCCGAACTTTCCATCCTGCCGTCGCGCGCTCTCCAGCACGCGATTCATCCGTTCCATGAAGAGAGACCGATTCGGCAGGTTGGTCAGGCCGTCGTAGTAGGCGAGGAACCGGATCTGATCCTCGGCCCGCTTGCGCTCGGTAATGTCCTGCATCGTCCCTTCCATCAGGATCGGACGGCTGTCTTCGTCGAAGTGCACCTGGGCCTGTTCGTGGACGAAGCGTACCCGCCCGTCCGGCAGGAGGATCCGGACGTCGAGGGTGTAAGGACGGATCCGGTTCAGGGCCTCATCGCTGGCGCGGGCGATTGTGTCCCAGTCCTCAGGGTGAATCTTCTCCCTGATCGTCTCGCTGGTCGGCTTAAAGGTCGACGGGGAGACTTCGAACAGGCGGTACATCTCCTCGGACCAGCGCACTTCACCGGAACGGATGTCTTTTTCCCAGTTTCCAAGACGCGCGATTTTCTGCGCGCTGGCGAGGCGCGACTGACTTCTCTGCAGTTCTCCTAACGCCTCCCTGGCGCGGAGCAGGTAGCGAAGCCGATGGCAGAAGACGATCAGGTTGAGAGGCTTGGAGGCGAAGTCGGTGGCGCCGGTTTCGTAGGCACGGTTGATCGAATCGATGTCGTCCATGCCGGTGATCATGACAATCGGAATGCTCTCCCCGCCCGGCAGCTTGCGCAGCTCGGTGCAGGCCTCGAAGCCGTCCATATGCGGCATCAGGACGTCGAGGATGACGATGTCGGGACTGTGCGCCTTGAAGGCCTTCAGCGCCTCGATCCCGTTCGTCGCCTCTTCGATACGGAACCCGGCCGCCTCCAGCGCCTCGCGCAGGAGGGTGCGCATCATCGTGTCGTCGTCGGTGACGAGGATCAGCGGTTTCTGATCGTCGGACTCTGACTCGCCCATCGGCTACACCCATGGATACTCAGGATGAGACTTGGCACTCACCCCTGAGGCGCCGGCTGACCCGGCAGCAGGTGGATCACACCACACACGAAGGGAAAACTTATGTCCTGGCAGGGATCGGGGCAAGCTGAGCATGTGGTCTAAATCCCAATCGATTCAGTGAGTTGCGCAGATGGAACGGAGGAAGAAAATCCGGAGATGGGATCCGGATGACGACCGACCGACGTTGCGTTGCACATATCTTATTTAAATTCAATTAGTTAGAGGCCAGAGGAGGATACAGATCGTGGTTAAATGCGCCTCACGGCTATTCCGCCGTTTCCCCCCTCGCGATGCAGGTCACCGCACCCGGGACATGGCCGAAATCAACATTTCCGGCTCATATCGCTCCGCGTCCTGCTATCATTCCGGTCCGATGAAAATCGTTTCCGATCGCCACTTTCCCGGTCCTTCAGAGATGCCTGTACCGCCATCAATCCCGGAGCGACAACCTGTGCGACTTCGTATCGTGCCCTCCATCGTGCTGCCCGCCGTGCTCCTGTCACTCATGCTCGCCGGCTGCGGCGACGATGACACGACCGTCATCAGCGGCCTGCCGCCTGAAAACGTCTCCATTGCCTGTATGGGGAAATTTGC
>JAZGDH010000368.1:0-2647 GCA_036477555.1 Acidobacteriota bacterium | reverse complement strand
GCAGCGCGGTGGCGCCGAGGGTCGCACCGATCGCGATCGTGGCGATGATCGATCCGACGTACGATTCGAAAATATCGGCCCCCATACCGGCAACGTCCCCGACGTTGTCGCCGACGTTATCGGCGATGACCCCGGGATTGCGCGGATCATCCTCGGGGATGCCCGCTTCGAGCTTGCCGACGAGATCCGAGCCGACGTCCGCCGCCTTGGTGTAGATGCCGCCGCCGACGCGGGCGAACAGTGCGATCGATGATGCACCCATGGCGAACCCGTTGATCACGGCGGCGGTCTCCGGACGGCCCTGGAACAGGAACCACAGGCCGACCCCGATCAGCCCGAGGCTGGCGACCGCCAGTCCCATGATCGCGCCGCCGTTAAATGCGACGAGCAGCGCCCGATCCTGGCCTGAGGAGCGCGCCGCCTCAGCGGTCCGCACGTTGGCGCGGGTCGCCGCCTCCATGCCGAAGAAGCCGGCGAGCGAAGAGCAGAAGGCGCCGCTGATGAAGGCGATCGAGGTCATGCCGTTGACCTTCCAGGCGAGCAGACCCGCCACGCCGGCGACGAACAGCACGAGGATCGAGTATTCACGCTTCATGAAGGCCATGGCGCCGGAATGGATCGCCGCAGCGATCTCGCTCATCCGCTCGTTGCCGGCCGGCTGCTTACGAATCCAGAAAAACAGGGCGACCGCCGCGATCAGGCCGACCAGGCCCACCGGTGGTGCAAGTCTTACGAATATCTCCATCGAAGGACGACCTCCGTGTCGATCATCGAGAAGGGTGA
Source organism: Acidobacteriota bacterium (assembly GCA_036477555.1). GTDB lineage: Bacteria > Acidobacteriota > Polarisedimenticolia > Gp22-AA2 > Gp22-AA2 > JAPUIN01. Next base: position 1,864 of record JAZGDH010000368.1, on the reverse strand, counting down.
TGCCGGCCGGCGGCCGCGCCGGGGGCAGCCCGCGGGGGAGGTGCATGCGGGCCGGCGAATCCTAGCAGAATCGGGAGAGAGGTCCAAGCGGGCCACCGTCCGTCGGTTGAATACGATTCGCCGTTGCAGGCGGGTGGTGGGGGAGGCCCGCCGGGGGACCGCTGTGGTATGCTTCCCGGCTCTGAATTCCGATTCTCAACTCACGAGTGAGGTAGGAAATGACGCATCGCCCACTTGGTGCCCTGTTCATCCTATTGTTCCTCATGACTCTCGGCTGCACGTCCCAGGGTGAGAAGACCGATACCGCCGCGACTTCGACGCCGGCCGGGGAGACCGTGACATCCGGGGACTACACGCTGGCCCTGCCGCTCGGCCTGCAGGCAGCGGCGGCTTACATCCCCGAGGACAATCCGCTGTCGCAGGCGAAGATCGAACTGGGCCGGAAACTCTATTTCGACGCCCGCCTCAGCAGGGACGGCACCGTCTCCTGCGCCAGTTGCCATGATCCCGATCGTGGCTTCTCCGACGGCCGCTCCGTTTCGGCCGGCATCAACGGCCAGCTCGGCGGACGGAACGCGCCGACGGTGATGAACCGGCTGTTCAGTGTGGAGCAGTTCTGGGACGGCCGATCCCCTGATCTCGAGGATCAGGCGCTGGGGCCGATTCAGAATCCGATCGAGATGGGACACACGCTGCCCGATATGCTCGAGGCGCTGCGCGCTATCCCCGGATACGCGCCGGAGTTCGAGGCCGCCTTCAACACCCCCGACATCACCGAGGGGCGCGTCGGCCAGGCGATCGCCTCGTACGAGCGGACGGTGCTGGCGGGTAACGCCCCCTACGATCGTTACCAGGCGGGGGATAAGAATGCCATGGGCGAATCGGCCGTCCGCGGCATGGAGATCTTCAACGACCCGCAGAGGGGGAACTGCGTCACCTGTCACGCCGGCTTCAATTTCACCGACGAGTCGTACCACAACATCGGCGTCGCGATGGACAGGCAGATCCCCGATCTCGGCCGGTTCGGCGTCAGCAAGAACGAAGTGGACAAGGGCGCGTTCAAGACGCCAACCCTGAGAAACCTCACGATGAGCGGGCCGTACATGCACGACGGTAGCGAGGCATCGCTCGAGAGCGTCGTCGATTTCTACAACCGGGGCGGCACGCCGAACCGATGGTTGTCCGAAGAAATGCGACGGCTCGAACTGTCGGCGCAGGACAAGGCCGACCTGGTCGCGTTTCTCAAGGGACTCACCGGGGATCTCGAAGGCAAGACGAGACCGACCCTCCCGCAGTAAGGCTGCGCGATTCACTGCGCGGTGCGGCGGATCCCCGGAAACGCCCGCATGATGCGGTCTTCGGCCGGACCCGGTCGTGGTAACATGGCGAAATCGCACCACGGCGAGACGGCCTGCCCGTGATGATGGACCACTCCCGAGCAGTCAGAGAGTGAGAGGTTGCGATGTCGAAGCGTGAAGGGACCCGTTTGAGAGCCGCCGGAAACAGGGCGGCGGGGTCCGCTCCCGTGCCCCGGCGACGGGATGCGGGCAAGAGCGGAATGAACGCCGCGCGGAAGCACGGCCGCTACCTGTTCCCCTGCGTCACCGGCTACTACGAGGAGCCGCTCACCCTGGTCCGCGGCGAGGGGATGCATGTCTGGGATGACACGGGGCGGGAGTACCTCGACTGCTTCGGAGGGGTGCTGACGGTCAGCGTCGGCCACTGCCATCCGGAAGTGACTGACGCCATCGTCCGGCAGGCGCAGACCCTCCTTCACAGCTCCACGCTGTATGCAAACCCCGCCCTGTCCGATCTGGCGGAGGCGCTCGCGCAGGTCCTGCCCGGCGATCTCGATCGGGTCTTC
>JAZGDH010000367.1:0-2451 GCA_036477555.1 Acidobacteriota bacterium | reverse complement strand
TCTGCATCTGGCGCATGAAGAAGATCCAGATGCCGATCACCAGCAGCATTGGAAGCCAGCCGAGGAGAGTGAGGAGGTAGGTCGTTTCCTTGGGTTTCTTGGCCTCGATGGAGACGTTGAATCGGCGCAGGTCCTTCACGAGATCGTCGTAAACGGGCGCATAGGTCAGGAATCGCTGGGGCTCCCCCTCGCGATCCGACTGGAGGTATTCGCCGATCACCTCGTTACCGGTGATCGTGACCTTGGCGACGCGACCCGATTCGATCTGGGTCATCATTTCGGTGAAGTTGATCTCTTCCGGATCGAGGTTGGTCGCCCGCAGGAAGTTATAGACGACGAGCCCGAATAAAAACAAAACGGCCCAGAAGAGGATGTTCTTGACCAAGCTGTTCAACGGCTGGATTCTCCTTCCCAACGGCCAATATAGCCCGAACGGTCGCCCTTTTCAATGACTTACGCCGCCACGCACGGGGCCCGACAGTTACTCGACGAATCCCAGGTACGGCAGGTTGCGGTATTTACCCTGATAATCGAGTCCGTACCCCACGACGTGCCGGTCGGGCACCTCGAAGCCGATCCAGTCGGGGGTCAGGTCCACCTTCCGGCGATTCGGCTTGTCGAGAAAGGAGCAGATTTTGACCGACAGCGGGCTGTAGAGCTGGATCTGCTGCATCAGGTAGGCCAGCGTGACGCCGGTGTCCAGGATGTCCTCGACGATGACGACGTGCGCTCCCTCGATCTGGAAGGAGGAGGAAAAGACGATCTCCGTCATGAACGAAGTCTTGCGCGAGGTGATGATCTCGAGGAATCCCATGCGGGCCGGAAGCCTGATCTGCCGCGCGAGATCGGCCATGAAGATGAACGATCCCTTGAGAACGCCCAGCAGGGAGATCTCCTGGCCCTTGTACTCCGCGGTGATCTCCTTCCCGAGCACGCGCACGCGGTCGGCGATGTCGGACTCGGATTGCAGCACCTGACGCGACAGGTTCATCGGGACTCCTTCTCCAGGACCAGGATGCGCCGGGTCGACGGGGTAACTTTGAAGCGGTCGTCAATGGCGTGCCCCACGATCCAGGCGATACGATCCCCGCTCAGCACCAGGGGGATGCGTTCGCGATCATCAACATGGATCTTGCGGTCGATAAGAAATGATTTGACCTTGCGCGTCCCCGGCCCGCCCATCGGCACAAACCGGTCACCCGGCCGGCGGGCCCGGATCAGCAGCGGGCCGGGGAGCAGATCGGCATCCAGAAAGGCGCGATCGCGTCCGCCGGTCTTCAGATCGTCGCGCAGATCCTCACGCGGCACGACGCGGGCGCGCAGCCGGAGGCCGAGATCGGCCAGCGGGACCTCTCCCGGCACCGGACAGAGAGCTGGACCGAGGGTGGAGGCCGGCCGGGAGCCGGCCGCCTCCGGCGCTTTCGCCGCACGCCCGACCCGGAGGATCGAGCCGTCGCGGGCGACGACGCACCCGTCCGGCAGGTTCACCGCCCGGCGCGTCCCGGAACCCTGCAGCAATGCCAGCGCCTGTTCGACGTGGCGCAGCGTCACGCGTTTCAGATCCCCGCGGGAGGCATCAATCGCCAGCCGCAGGACGCGGCGACGGAGCGCCGGGGGCAGGGCGCCAAGCCCGGCCGCATCGAGCTCTACGGCGCCGCCCGCGCTTCTGACCTCGAGGCGCGCGTACTCATCGCGCGCAATGGCGTCGAGAAAAGCGTCCTCGTCCCGCAGCAGCTCAGCCGCACCCGACAGTGCGTCGACGACGGCAGGGTTGAAGTCGCGCTCGAGGAGGGGCAGCAGCCGTCTACGGATCCGGTTGCGGGTATACGTGGTGTCGTGATTCGTCGGATCGATCCGGTAGCGCAGGTGCTTCGCCCGGAGATACGTGAGAATCTCCCGCCGCCGGACGTCGATGAGGGGCCGGATGATCAGACCATCGACAACCGGGTAGATGCCGGCAAGCCCGCGTGTCCCCGAGCCGCGCAGCAGCCGGAGCATCAGGGTCTCGGCCTGATCATCGCGCGTATGACCGAGCGCCACCCGATGCGCACCGATCTGGCGCGCGGTCTCGGTGAGGAAGCGCGTGCGGATGTCGCGCGCGAGGGCCTCTCGCGACGACTGTTTCCCGGCGGCGCCGGTCCAGGTCGAAGGGGGCACCCGGCCGACGGTCACCGGGAGGTCGCGCCGAATCGCCATGCGGCGCACGAACTCGGCGTCCTTCTCGGAGGCGCGACCTCGCCAGCCATGGTCGAGATGGGCAATGTGCAGATCGAGATCCAGCTCGCTGGTGAGATCACACAGGACGGCCAGCAGCGCGATCGAGTCGGGCCCGCCGGAAACCGCCACCACCACGCGCTCGCCGGGACGGAGCATGTCGTGGGTCGCGATCGTCTTGCGCACCGTGCGTTCAATCATGAGGGTCATCCCACATCCCGCGCGCGGGCGTGCATC
>JAZGDH010000366.1:0-8433 GCA_036477555.1 Acidobacteriota bacterium | reverse complement strand
TGCAAGGGAAGCGTCCGCAAGTTGATCTCCGCTCCGGGCATCCGATTCAAGGGCACCGGCTGGTACATCACCGACTACGCACGCAAGGGACGGACCGACGAATCGTCGGAGGGAGACTCGAAAGAGGGAGGCTCGAAAAAGGACGACTCGAAGAAGACCGATTCGAAGGCCGCCGAGAGTGGTACGGGGAAGGAGAAGAAAGAGGGCTCGGGGAAGTCGACGAAACAGAAGAACTGACCCGACGCGATACTGGGACAGGCTCCTAGCGTAACTTGCGGCGCCCGCCGCGGCCGCGCGATGCGGATCGTGCGGCATTCCCGTCGAGATCGAGACCACGCAGGTATTCCCGGAACTCACCGCCGAGATCCCGTCGCCTGAGCGCAAACTCCACCGTCGCCTTGAGGAACCCGAGCTTGTTGCCGGTGTCGTACCGCGTTCCCAGAAAACGATAGGCATCGACCGGTTTGCGTCGCAGCAGCCGGCGGATCGCATCGGTGATCTGGATCTCCCCGCCCCGTCCGGGGGGGGTTGCCTCGATGGCGTCGAAAATCTCGGGCTGCAGAATGTACCGGCCGATGATGGCGAGATCGGATGGCGCTTTCTCGGGCGCCGGTTTCTCCACCAGGTCGAGCACCCGGTGGACGCGCCCCGGTCCTGGTTTGACGGCGACCATCCCGTATTCGCTCGATCGCGACCGTTCGACTTTCTCCACCGCAAGAATGGTGCTGCGCCGCCGGCGGTAGAGGTCGATCATCTGCCGCATCACCGGCGTGCGCGAGTGAATCAGGTCATCCGCCAGGAAGACGGCGAACGGTTCGTCGCCGACCAGTTCGCGTGCCGTCAGGATCGCGTGGCCCAGGCCGAGCGCCGCCTTCTGCCGGACGTACGACACCTTCACCAGGTTTGAGATCGAGCGGACCTGCCGGAGCTGGTCGGACTTTCCGCGCGACTTCAGCAGCTGTTCGAGCTCGAGGGAGGTGTCGAAGTGGTCCTCAATCGCACTCTTACCACGGCCGGTGACGATGATGATGGTGTCGATCCCCGAGGCGACCGCCTCCTCGATGACGTACTGGATCGCCGGTTTGTCGACGAGGGGGAGCATCTCCTTCGGAACCGCCTTGGTGGCGGGAAGGAAACGCGTGCCGAGGCCGGCCGCCGGGAAGACGGCCTTGCGGATCGGCGAGGAGCGGGAGCGGGTGGAAGACATGTCAGAGATTGCGGATTATATCCCACAGGCGGGTCAGCGAGGGAGGCAGGCTCACAGGCGCCATCCCGGGGGTCAATTCGGCGGCCGCAGCCGCCGCATCCCGGCGCCTCCCGTGACGCCGGATGCGTGGGGCTTCCTCCGCCGCGGCGTCCCCGGTTGCGATCTGATCCCGCAGGTGACGGATGCGCGCGTAGAAGCCGGCGGTGTGGAACGATCTCTCGAGCCCGAGCGCCTCGGCATCGTGATGATGGCAGAACTCGTGCAGGAGTGTATTGAGAAACGCCGTTCCGCGCACCACGTTGCCGCGGGCCGGGGTGCGGTTGAGGATCCGGATCCGGCCGAGAGGCTTGCCACCCCGCGCCACGCGCGGGTCGTCGCGGGATCGCACCCGGCGCGTGTATTCACCCTGCATGCTGTATACGATGCGGCCGCCGCGGCGCCGGTGCGGCTGCTGCACGTCCGGCACCACCAGCTCCGGAACGCGCACGCCGGTCCTCACGGCGATGAGGGCGAGAAGTTCGGCGCCGAGCCGCCGACGCGACTCGGAGTCCTCCGCCTTCAGGAGCCGCTGCGCGCCCTGCGTGACCGGCCCCGGATCCGGCAGCGGAAGGTCGCGATGCCGGTTGCTCTTCTGGTACTCGGAACGGCGGGTCCTCGCCATCGCGGGAATCATCGCACAGATTGACACTCGTTCGAGGCGTGCTTTAGACTCCCGCCACCGATGCTGGATAATGCCTGGGTTCGCGACAATCTGGATGCCCTCGGCGAGGCGCTTAGAAAGCGCGGCACCGAGATCGATCTCGACGAGTACCAGCGGCTGGACCGGACCCGCCGCGCCTCGTTGAAGGAAGTCGAGGCGCTCAAGGCGCGCCGCAACAAGGTCTCCGAGGATATCGCCCGTCTGAAGAAGGCGAAGCAGGACGCCAAGGGGATCATCTCCGAGATGCGATCCGTCGGCGAGCGGATCAAGGTGCTCGACGCGCAGGTCGAGGAGGTGGATACCGCCCTCGAAGCGCTGCTGCTGACCATCCCGAACGTGCCGGACGCGAGCGTGCCGGTCGGCACCTCCGCCGCCGACAACGTCGAGGTCCGCCGGTGGGGGAGTACGCCACAGTTCGATTTCGAGCCGCGTCCCCACTGGGAGATAGGCGCCCGGCTCGGCATTCTCGATCTGGAGCGCGCCGCGAAGATGTCCGGCGCGCGGTTCGCCGTCTACGTGGGAGCCGGGGCGCGTCTGGAGCGATCGCTGATCAATTTCATGCTCGATCTGCAGACGAAGGAACACGGCTACACCGAGATACTGCCGCCGTTCATGGTGAATGCGAAGTCGATGATCGGCACCGGCAACCTTCCGAAGTTCGCCGACGATCTTTTCCGTGTCGAAAACTCAGGACTCTACCTGATCCCGACCGCCGAGGTGCCGCTCACGAACCTGCACCGTGAGGAGATCCTCGACGGCACGCGGCTGCCGATCTCGTACGTCGCGCACACTCCGTGTTTCCGCAGCGAGGCCGGTTCGTACGGGAAGGACGTCAAGGGCCTGATCCGCCAGCACCAGTTCAACAAGGTCGAACTGGTCAAAATCACGAAGTCGGACGAATCGTTCGAGGCGCTCGAACGGCTGACCCGGGACGCGGAGACAGTCCTGCAGCGACTGGGACTGGCCTACCGTGTCGTCGCCCTGTCTACCGGAGATATGGGGTTCGCCTCCGCCAAGACCTATGACATCGAAGTGTGGCTGCCTGCCTACGAGGACTACAGGGAGATCTCGTCCTGTTCGAACTGCACCGACTTCCAGGCGCGCCGCGCCGGGATCCGGCTCCGGCGCACGCCCACCTCGAAGGTCGAGTTCGCCCACACCCTCAACGGGTCCGGTCTGGCGGTCGGCCGGACCCTCGTGGCGATCCTGGAGAACTTCCAGACCCGCGAGGGGGGCGTCGTCATCCCCGAGGCTCTGCGCCCCTACTTCGGCGGCGACGAAATACCCCCGTCATCCGGTTGATTCCGTCCTGATCGGACCTTAATTTTCATGGCATCACATCCGGCGCGCCGCCGACCGGCACGGACGCTTCGTCCGTGTCCGCTGACGATTTCGTAACGGCGCGACCGGGGAGGTGGGCCGATGGAATCAGGGAGCAATGTTCCGCTGTCGATGAATCCGGAAGCGCTGGGGCCACTGGGGGAGAGGCCTCTTGCCGAAACGGCGAAGGGATCCTCACCCGACGATCTCTTCCCGGGCGCCTCGGCCTTTCTCAGCCGGCGGCAGCAAGCGAAGAGCCGGAAGCTCCTCGATGCGGTAGCGCCCCGGCTGCGGCGAATTCTGAAGCCCGATGAGCGGGTGCTGTTTGCCGCCCACGGAATGCAGGTGCCGCATCTGCTGCAGACGATGGCCCTGGGATACTTCGCGCGTGCCTATCATCAAGTGTTCCTGGTCTTTACCGATGCGCGCATCATCGAGGTGCTGCTCGATTTCCGCGGCAACATCCCTGATTCACGCCTGCGCAGCTATCCCCTGACGGACTCGCGCGATCTCAAACTGCGTTTCACCCGGCTGACCCTCACCCCCGCCAGCGGCAAGAAGCAGGCGTGGACGATCTCGATGCGCGGAGGGCGGAAACTGTTGAAACAGCTCCTGCCGCGACTGTCCGAACGCCTGCTTCGCGAGGGGAACGCCGCGGCGCAGTCGCTCCCGATCTGGCACTGCCCGGAGTGCGGTTCGAGCAGTGGCGCGCGCCCCAAGAGTTGTGTGTCGTGCGGCACGCTGTTCCGATCACCCCGATTGGCCGCGTGGCTTTCTCTCGCGTTCCCCGGCGCCGGGTTGCTCTATTCGGGGAATCCCTTCCTCGCGGCCGGCGATTTTCTCGGTGAGATGATCTTCTTCTTCATTATCTTCACCGGCATTGTGACGGCGCAGGATGCCCCCACCGTCATCGCCATGGCCGGCATGGGTCTCTTCTTTCTTGCCATCACGAAGGCGGAGAGCATCCATCTGGGGCACATCTTCACGACGCGGACACGACCCGAATCTCCACAACGTCGTGAGCGCTTCCGCAAGTTCGGGATGGCGAGCGGCGTGCTGTCGGTGCTGGCGATCTCCGCCGCGTTCCTGATGGCGGGCATGTTCAAAGAGGGGATCGATCGCGACCTCCAGGTGTCGGTGGAGGACGGCGTGTGGTCCGGCAGCCGCAACCTCAGCGACTGGACGTTCTTCGGCGATGATCCGTCGGCCCGATCGCAATGGAGTCACGAGGCCGGTCTGATCGTGACCGTCTTCGCCTACCCGCTGGGCGGGCCTGAGGAGCGGGAGGTGTTCCGCGAGACGTTCACCAACAACATGATGGACTCGGGACCCGTCGTGCTTCAGGACGAAACCCTGCCGGCAGGGCTGCAGGGATTCCGTCATATCCAGAACGTGACGAGCCCGGATGGTGAGCCGCTCGTTTCCTTTAACTACTTCGTCTTCGATCCGGAAGGGCAGGACGTCCACCAGTTCTTCACCGCGGTGAACGTCATGCAGGCTCGGGCGGCGGGCGAGATGATCGATGATCTCGTAGGCCGGAGCCAGTGGGTCGAGGCAATCCAGCCCGATCGAGGCGTCACGCCCCAGGCGGCCTCGATCGTTCCCTGACGCGGCTTCATTCCTGACGAGGCCCCGCCCCTGGCACGGCATCACCCGAGCCCGGCGGCACGCCATCGGTGATGATCCCTTCCACCTGAGCAACCTGCTCTACCGCCCCGGTGACGAGGATCGTGTCTCCTCCCGCGAGAACGAACGAGGCCTCGGGCGAATGGATCGTCTTGCCGTCGCGGATCACCGCCACGACCAGTGCTCCGGTCAGCTCCCGGATCCCCGCATCACGCAGACTTCGATCCACGAGCGGTGATCCCGCCGGAATTTCGAGAAACTCGGCCCGCAGAGTATCGAGGGTGCGACGAACGTCGCCGAGCGGCATCGGGACGAAGTCGGCGCGCCGGAAGATCTCGTAACGGCGACCACGCGCCCGCGCCACCTGCCGCTCCACCTGCTGCTTCGGAACGTTCAGCCGCCTCAGAATGCGCGCGATGAACTCGATGCCAGTCTCGAACGTCTCGTGAATCACCTCGTCGGCGCCGTCGAGGTAGAACGCGTCGTCGCGGCTCTCCCTGCGTCCCCGGGCGATGATGAAGAGGTTCGGGTTCATCGCGCGCGCCCGCTTGATCACCGAGCGCTCCATCACCGCGTCGGGGAGTGTCAGCGCCAGAAAACGCGCGCGTGCGAGGCTCACGCTCTTCAACAGCTCCTCGCTGCCGGCGTCGCCATAGATGACCGGGTGGCCGCGACGGCGGTACTCGCGCACGGTCGATGGATCGAGCTCGAGGGCGCAGAACGGAACCTGATTGGCGCGCAGCACCTCGCCGAGCGCTCGCCCGACCGTCCCGTATCCAAGGATGACGACGTGCTTCTCGAGCGCCGGTGCATCGGGACTCGGACCGAGATCACGAAGCGTTGACGGCCCCGACATGCGCTCGAGTGTCGGCAGCAGGCCGGAAAGCGCGTCGGCGCCGAGTGAGGCGAGTCGGGGCGCCAGCTGGATCAGGATCGGCGCGACGATCATCGACAGCACCGATACGGCGATCGCCAGCTTGTAATCGGCCTCGCTGATCAGATTTTCGCGCAGGCCCATCAGGACGAGGAGGAAGGAGAACTCGCCGACCTGCGCCAGATTTAACCCAACTTGAAGCGAGATGCGCGGAGCAAATCCGAAGCCGGTGATGGCCGCGGCTGCGATGAGGGTCTTGCCGATGAGGATGATCCCGACGAACAGAAGCACCGCGGGCCAGTGCTGGACAACGTAGCGCGGGTCGAGCAGCATGCCCATGGCGACGAAGAAAAGTCCCATGAAGACGTCGCGGAACGGGATCACCTGGGCCGTCGTCTGGTGCGCGTATTCCGAGCCGCCGAGGATCAGACCGGCCAGGAAGGCGCCGAGGGCGTAGGAGACACCCAGCAGGTGGCTGACCCACGCCATTCCGAGGCAGACCGACAGCGTGACCAACAACAGAAGCTCCTGGCTGCGGCTCGACGCCATCAGGTGCATGAAGCGTGGCATCAGATAGCGGCTGAGCACGAAGGTCAGCACGAGCAGGAGTACAGCGCGCGCCACCGCCGACAGGACCTCGGTGCTGATCTCCCAGGGCGTGTTGCCGCCGATCGGCAGCAGGATCATCATCGGGACGATCGCCAGGTCCTGCAGGATCAGGATGGCGATCGTGATGCGTCCCGGCACGGTGTCCAGGGTGCCCTGCTGCATGAGGGTCTTGAGGACAAGGGCCGTGCTGCTCAACGAAATGGCGCAGCCTATGAAGAGGGAACTGCGCACCGTCCAGCCGAGCGCCAGGCCGGCGAGGACGGCGGCCAGCAGGGTCAGCAGGATCTGCAGCAGACCCCCGCCCAGGGCCACCCGTCGAATGCGCAGGAAGTAGCGGGTGTCGAACTCCAGCCCAAGCGTGAACATCAGGAGAAGCACGCCGATCTCCGCCAGCGTGGAGACTGTGTCGCTGCGATCGAGCGAGCCGAGGACGTGCGGACCGAGCAGGACGCCGGACAGGAGGTATCCGATGACCGGAGGGAGACGCAGTCGCGTGAGGATGAAGAGGACGACGCAGGCGACGATCAGCAGGAAGAAGAGTAATCCGATGAGATCGGTCGCCTCATTCACAGGCGGGCCACCCCCCTTAGCGGCACATCATATAATGAGTGGTGGAGGGATGGCCGAGTGGTCGAAGGCGGCGGTCTTGAAAACCGCTGAGGCTTCGCGCCTCCGTGGGTTCGAATCCCACTCCCTCCGCCACGACACCCCCGTCCTGATACGAAACGACTCGCCACAGCCCGAAGGAGCGCCCGCCGGCGCTCAGGTTCTGCCACGAAGGGCGGGGGAATGCAACGTGGCACGGCGACGACGGGCGCAGTGGAGCTGTTCTTGACCGATCCGGGATCGGCATCGGGTCGAATCGGTCCGGTTGGAGCTCCTGGCGATCAGGCTACGGAGTTGATGACGCCGCGGGGCAGGTAGCCGAAGTGTTCGAGGAACGCGGTGGAAATCGCAAGTTCGCGCAGCGCCTCACGAGCATCCTCGCTGTGTCCCTCGGGAGCCTCGACCCGGACCCTGTGAGTTTCGTCTTCGATGCGGATGCGAAAAACCACCGTCATAGGGCACCTCGATACGGCGATCGTCCAACGGCACAATCCCACTCTGCGTTGATTCACGACATCTGACCACCCCGGATTGACCGGCGTGCTGAGAAAATGCAGCACGAGCGCATGGGGTAGTACGGCAGATGTCCACAATGACTGAAGTGCGATTCCGGATCTCAGTGTGACTTGAGGAAGTCGCGCATGGCGCGCTCGGCCGGCTCGTACTCGGAAAATCGCTCGTCGAGATCGGGGATCTCGACACCCGGCTGGCGCGGCAGATGATGGATCGTGAGATACCACTCACCTGCGACGCGCTCGAGCAGGATGTCGTAGGTCTGTCCCTGCATCGTGTCGACGCGTCGGCGCGTGGAGCCCTGCGGTCTGGAGCGTTTCTCGGGTCGTGCGGGGGATCGTGTTTCGGGCGCGGCCTGCGTCGCGACGGGGGCGGGCCGGCTCTCGGGCGGATTCTCATCGCCCTCCCTGGTCGCCTGCTTCACTTCGGCCAGCCAGGATTGATACTGACGGACCAGATTCGGCTCCGCGCCCATGAACGAAAGGCCTATCACCGGAGACCCGCTGCCGATCCACGCCACGCGCGCCCGCAGGCGCAGGGCACTGCGCGGGAACTGGACGAAAACCTGGAGGATCGCATTGACCGGAAACGGTTCGGGGGCCTCGACGCGGAGCCCGCTCTCGGTGATGTCGAGGATCATTCCCCCGTGCATCTGCGTCTCGGTTCCAAAGCGGACCGGGAGCCGCCTGGTGCTGCGGGGTTTCTTCTTTTGATTGGCCTCTGCGGGTTCACCCATCGGATCGGAATTTAGTGTCCCCGCCCCGGGGAGGCCAGTTCCGCATCCCGGATCTCTCGACTGCGGCCTCCGGCGATATCCGGACAGGCGACCGGGTGAGACCCCGGCCGGTCCATCGCGGCCGGGCGTGGTGATACCATCCCGGCGATGAGTGGGACTTCCCTTCGGTTTCGACTGGCCGGTCGGCAGCGCTGGAGACTGCTGGTGGCGGGCAATATCCTGCTGGCGACCGCGCTCCTGCA
>JAZGDH010000365.1:0-2306 GCA_036477555.1 Acidobacteriota bacterium | reverse complement strand
GAATCTCGGGCGATGACCGGGGAGATGCCGATCTGTTGCCGCTTCTCGGCCACGATCGTCTCGCGTTCGTCACCGATGCGTGGGAGATCGGGAAGGGGTTCCCGCATCCTGGAGCGTATGGCGCGTTCCCACGCGTTCTGGGCCACTATGTGCGTGAGCGAGGCGTTCTCACACTCGAGGAGGCGATCCGCAAGATGACTTCGCGGCCTGCGGCTCGCCTCGGTCTGCGTGATCGAGGCCTCGTCCGGGAAGGGTTCAGGGCTGATCTCCTGGTACTGGATGCGGCGACCGTCGTCGACCGATCGACCTTCACCGATCCGCGGCAGCACGCCGCCGGCATCGACGAGGTCATCATCAACGGGGTTCGGGTGGTTGCCGGCAGCGAGTTCCGGCCGGCGCCGGCCGGACGTGTGCTGAGGCGGGGAGGCAGGCCATGAAGCGTGGGTGGACCCCGGGAGGAACGGCTCTCACGATCCTGCTGGGGTTGGCGGGGCTGATCACGGTCTGGGCCGCCGGCAAGGGGCTGCTCGCTCCCGGCGCCAGTGCCGATGCCGTGATCCGCGCCAACAACCACGGCGTTGCGCGCATGGAGCAATTCAAGCACGTCCAGGCGATCGAGGAATTCGAACGGGTGACCCGGCTGGCACCCCGCTGGGCGCCCGGGTTCGTCAATCTGGGCCTCGCGGCCCTTTACGCGCGTGATTCCGAGAGAGTGGAGCCTGCGCTCCGCAGGGCGATCGAGCTCGATCCGAATCTCACCCACGCTCACTATGCCCTGGCGATTCAACTGAAGGACCTCGGGCGCACCGAGGAGGCGGCATCCAGGATGGACAGGGCCCGCGTTCTCGCCCCGGAGGATCCGCACATCCTCTATAACATGGGACTGCTTCGCGTCCGGCAGCGGAAGTTCGAGGAGGCGATCGTGTTCCTCGGGAGGGCGCGTGGGTTCGATCCCAACAGCATGTCGATCCGATACCAGCTTGCCCGCGCGCTGCTGCAGTCGGGCGATCGGGCTGCGGGGGAGGCCGAGATGGCCGCGTACCAGGATCTCGCCGCCGATACTCGGTTCTCCGTGCCGACGGGCAACCAGTACGGTGAAGCCGGACGGTACGCACTTGCCCTGACCGACTACGCCGCGTTCGGTGGTTCGCCGCCCCCTCCCGATGCGGTGACGATCCGTTTTCACGATGCCACGAAGGGGTCCGGCATCTCATTCGTGCACGCGGGGCCGGGTGGGGAGGCCGTCTCCACTGCCGATCGGGCCGACGACGCTGTGAAAGCCGCCGCCGCGCGGTATGGGTCGGGCGTGGCGATCGGCGATTTCGACGGTGATGGCCGTCCCGATCTCATCTTCGCCAATGCTTCAGCCGATGGCACTGCGCGCCCGGCGCTCTATCGGAATGCAGGGGATCTGAAGTTTGAGGACGTCACCCGAAGATCCCGTGTCGCGATGCGGGGCGTCGGCATGGCGGCCAGCCTGGCCGACTATGATAATGACGACGATCTCGACCTTCTCTTCACGCATCTTGGAGGCGTGACGCTCTACCGCAACGACGGGAGTGGAGTCTTCGAGGATGTCACGAAAAGTGCGTCGATCAGCCTGAGTGGATTTTGCCTCGGCGCGTCATGGGCCGATGTCGACCACGATGGAGATCTGGATCTGTACGTCTCGCGTATTCCGGAACGGGGGAGCAGTGCGCCGGCGTCGGCGCGGCTGCTCCTGAATCGCGGCGACGGCACGTTCCAGGACGAAACGGAGCGCCTGCATCTCGGTGGACCGAGCGGAGGCTCGGTCGGCGCGGTCTTCAGCGACATCGATCTCGATCGGGACATCGACGTCGTTCTGTCGGTGCCGGGCGGACGCGATGTCGTGCTCGAAAACCGGCGCGAGCATGGCTTCGCCGACCGTGGCGTCGCGACCGGTCTGGCCCGTCGCGGCGGCGGCCGGGGCGTGACGGCCGGCGACATCGACGGGGACGGCCGGACCGATCTGATCTTTGCCGATGAAACTCCGGGGGTGCTGCGCGCCTACCTGAACGCGGTCGGGGGACGGTTCGAGGCGCGGAAGATTGGTTCCGGAGCTCAGGGGGCGATATACGGGACCGCCCTCTTCGATGCGGACAACGACGGGGATCTGGATCTGTTCGCGACCGGCGAAGCCCACCGTTACTACCGGAACCTCGGCGACGGCACCTTCGAGGACGAGACGGCGGGAGCAGGGCTGCAGGATCTTCCTGCCGGGGATGGCCGCGCCGTTGCCGCGGCCGATCTCGACGCCGATGGGGATCTCGATCTGGTGGTCACGA
>JAZGDH010000364.1:0-2868 GCA_036477555.1 Acidobacteriota bacterium | reverse complement strand
GTCGCGCGCGCCTATAAGACGGAGGGCCGCAAGTGGGTCGTCGTGGGGGACGAAAACTACGGGGAGGGGAGCAGTCGTGAGCACGCCGCCATGTCGCCCCGCTATCTCGGCGCCGCCGCCATCATCGTGCGCAGCTTCGCCCGGATCCACGAAAGCAATCTGAAAAAACAGGGGGTGCTGCCCCTCACTTTCGCCGACCCGGCCGACTACGGGAAGATCCACGAAACCGATCACATCACCCTGACGAATCTGAGCGACCTCGCCCCCGGCATGACCGTCTCCGCCCTGGTCCACCACGAGGGCGGCGGCACTGACACGATCACCCTGCGCCACACACTCAATCAGGAGCAGATCGCCTGGTTCCGCGCTGGCTCCGCGCTGAGCCTGCTTCGCCGACAGGAGGGGCCGGGGGCGCAGGTGATCCCGCCGATCGGTTAGGAGCTTGTCCGATGCCCGAGCTGCCCGAAGTCGAGACGATCAGGAGGGGGCTGACTCCGCTCATCGCCGGTCGCACGATCCTCGGTGTGCAGGTCCGTGAGCGTCGTCTGCGTGAACCGGTCGACACCCGCCGCATGGCCTGGCTGTGCGGGGCGCGATGGACCGGCATCAGGCGGCGCAGCAAGTATCTCCTCCTCGAGACGGATGCGGATCTGACCCTTCTCGTGCACCTGGGGATGACCGGCAGCCTGTGGGTGAGCGGCCCCGGTCGTCCCGCACGGCCGCACGAGCATGTCGTCTTCACGCTCGACGACGGCCGTGAGCTGCGCTTTGCCGACCCCCGCCGCTTCGGCATGATGAAGGTTCTGAAAAGCGGAACCGTCGACCGGCACCCGCGACTGCGTGGACTCGGCCCCGAACCGCTCAACGGCGACCTCACGGGCGGAACCCTGTTCCGCGCGACGCGTGGACGTCGTGCGCCGATCAAGAGCTTTCTCCTCGACACGCGGGCGATCGCCGGCATCGGCAATATCTACGCGTGCGAAGCCCTCCATCGCGCCGGCCTGCACCCGAATCGGGCGGTTGGCCGCATCGCGAAGCCGAGATGGGATCGTCTGGCGGCCGAACTGCGGAACGTGCTGGAAGAAGCGATCAAAGCGGGTGGCACGACTCTGCGCGATTTCCTCAATGCCGAGGAGGAGGCCGGCTACTTCAAGCTGGAGCTGCGGGTCTACGATCGGGAGGGGAGTCCGTGCCGCACCTGTGGCGGCGATATCCGGCGAATCGTTCAGTCGGGGCGCAGCACCTTCTACTGCCGCCGCTGCCAGCACTGACGAATCCCCCGCTCATCGGCGCGGACGATCGTTCATGATCTCGCCCCACCCCCCGGTTCCCACAAAACGTCGGCGCGTCCACCCTCGTTGGCCCTGCGCGCCATCACGAACAGCAGGTCGGAGAGACGATTGAGGTAGACGATCACCTGGCGATTGATCCGGCGTCGCCGCGCGAGCGTGATGAGCCGCCGCTCGGCCCGCCGGGCGACGGTGCGCGCGAGGTGGAGCCACGCCGACTCCGGAGTGCCGCCGGGGAGGACGAAGCTGCGCAGCGTCCCCAGAGGCGCGTTGAACCGATCGATCGCCTGCTCGAGATATTCGCATTGCGCCGGCGTGACGCGCAGAGCGGGCCGCGCGCCCGCGCGGGCGCGTCGGGGCGATTCCGGCACGCAGAGATCGGCGCCGAGATCGAACAGATCGTTCTGGACACGCTTCAGGAGGGTGGCGGAGTCGGGATCGCATCCCGAAGCGATCGCCAGGCCGATCACGCTGTTCAGTTCATCGATGGTGCCGTACGCCTCGATCCGCGGGTGATCCTTCGGAACCCGCTTCCCGCTGCCGAGCGCCGTCGTCCCCCGGTCGCCCGTCTTCGTGTAGATGCGTGACAGCACCACCATCGTCCGATCCCTTCCTTGTGTCCGCCGCGGGTTCTCCCGCGGCCGCCATGGTATTCGAACTGAACCGCCCGCTACGCATCGGGGATCGGCAGCGCGAAATGTCTCCATGATAGCGTGGAACCGCCCCTTGACACTGTCCGACGCGGTAGGTCTAATCGGCGAGATGGCGCGAAAGGTGAAACGCCGCAACGGCGCGGGAAGTGCCGGCCGGGGCCGGCCCGCCCGACGGGCGGTGGCTATTAATAAAGATACCGCTCCGGTGCCCCGCGAGACGGTCCATCTGTGCCTGCAGATCAACGGGGAGCGCCGTGGCCGAGGCGCGGATCTGGCTCGGCGGCGTGTCGATGGCCCCGGTCGAGGCGGCCGACGCGCAGGCGGCTGTCGTCGGACGATCCCTCGACGACGCCACGATCGAGGAGGCGGCCCGCCTCGCCTACCCGCGAAGCAAGCCGGTCGACAATACCGACTTCACGGTCCGCTGGCGTAAGGAGATGACACGCATCTACGTCGGCGACGCATTGCGTGCAGTGTGCCCCGCGTGACGAATCGGCTCAGAGGAAATCGGCACAGTTGATTCGGACGGCGTGCCGCATCTCGATCGGAATGACGAACCGGTTCGTGACCGGGTGCGCGATCTGGCGCCAAAGATCTCACCGTGACCGCATTCTTGTAAAAGGTCTAGACAGCCGCTGCTATCTTCATGGAAAATGATGCCACCCCACGGGACATCCGGAGAGGAGATCGACCACGGCCCGCCGGCGCAGGCGGCAACCGGAATCGTCCCGGGGAATTCGGAGGTCAGGCGGGATGCCCAAAGGGAAAATCAAGTGGTTCAGCGACACCAAGGGGTACGGCTTCATCACACCGGACGACGGCAGCAAGGACGTCTTCGTTCATCACAGTGCCATCCAGATGGAGGGTTTTCGAACCCTGGCGGAAGGTGACGCTGTGGAGTTCGACATCGAGGAGGGTCAGAAGGG
>JAZGDH010000363.1:0-3091 GCA_036477555.1 Acidobacteriota bacterium | reverse complement strand
GATCTCCTGATCGCCGCGGAGCATGTCCAGTTTCGTCTTCCCGAGCTGCCCCTGGGGTTGATCCCGGACGCCGGTGGTGTGCAGGTCCTGCCGCGCCGCATACCGCGCAACATCGCCATGGAGATGCTCTATCTGGGACGTCGTCTGAGCGCACAGGAGGCCGCATCATTCGGTCTGGTCAACACGGTCGTCCCGGCGAGTCAATTGATGGACAAGGCTCGCGAATGGGCCGACCAGATCGCCCAATGCGCCCCACTGGCCCTGCAGGCGATGAAGCAGGTCACCGACGGCATCGAGGGGGTGGCCCCTCGACGCGCCTCCGAGCTGATGCGTTCGGGTCGGTTCTCTTTCTATGATCGAACCCTCTCCTCGTCGGACGCCAAAGAAGGTGTGAACGCTTTCGTGGAGAAGCGCGGCGCGTCATTCAAGAGTAAGTGAGTCCCGTGACCTCAGTGAGGCAGCATTGTCTTCGACCAGGCAACCACGGGCAGTGAGCACACGACCACAGGGTCTTGGCCGCCTGCTTTCTCCGCGCAGCATCGCGTTCGTCGGTGGCGCGATCGCGGAAATGGCGATCCGCCGCTGTCTCGACATGGGATACGAGGGAACGATCCTGCCGGTCAACCCGAAACGCGACACGATGGCCGGCCTGCGTTGCTATGCTTCCATCGAGGACTTGCCGAGCGCTCCGGATGCGGCCTTCATCGGGGTCAGTCGCGAGCGGACCCGCGATGTGGTGAAGAGCCTGGCGGCAGCCGGCGCGGGTGGTTGTGTCTGCTATGCGGCCGGCTATGCGGAAATCGGCGGCGAGGGCCGGGTCTTTCAGGAACAGCTGATCGAGGCCGCCGGCGAGATGCCGCTCGTCGGCCCCAATTGTGTCGGCTTCATCAACTATCTCGATCGTTGCGCCCTCTGGCCCTATCTCTTCGGTGGCGGTCCTGCCGAACGTGGCGTAGCGCTGATCTCTCAGAGCGGGAATATCGCCATGAATCTGACCATGAGCGATCGCTCGGTCAGGTTCACCCATGTGATCGGCACCGGCAATCAGGCGGTCCTCGGAGCGGGCGATTATCTCGAGGCGATGTTGGAGGACTCCCGGGTCACCGTCATCGGGATGTATGTCGAAGGGTTCGACGACGTCGAGCGCTTCAGTCGCGCCGCGATGCGGGCATTGAGCAAGGGTATCCCGATCGTCGTCATGAAGATGGGCAAGACCGAAGCGGCGGCCCGCCAGGCCAGCAGTCACACCAACGCGCTGGTCGGCTCCGATAAGCTCTACGATGCCCTGTTTGATCGCCTGGGCGTGATCCGGGTCGATTCACTCAGCGAATTTCTGGAATGTCTGAAGATGCTCGATCGGTTCGGACCGATGGCGGGCCGAAATATCGTCACCCTCTCCTGCTCCGGTGGCGAGGCGGCGATGATCGCGGACGCAATCGAGGGTTCCGATCTGGAGACGAGACCTTTCTCGGATGCCCAGATCGCCGATTTTGCCTCACAATTCCCCGACTACGTCACGGTCACCAATCCCTTCGATTACAACACCTCGGTCTGGGGTGATCGGGAGGCGATGGAGCGCTGCTTCACCACAGCCATGAAGGGCGGCCACGATGCGGTTCTGCTGATCTACGACCATCCGACGGTCAACGTCCCGGAGGTGGATGAATGGGAGAGGGCGATCGATGCATTCATCGCAGCCCACAAATCGACCGGCACACCTGCGTTCGTCGTCTCCACCATCAGCGAAATGCTGCCGTCGCGAACTCGGGAACGCCTCCTCGCTGGCGGCGTGATTCCGCTGCAGGGACTGGAGGAGGCCCTCGTCGCATTATCGGCAGTGGCCTGGTATCACACCAGGCGCAACGATCAAGCCAGGCGCAGCGATCAAGCCAGGGGAACAGGCTTGCCTCGATTCGCGGCGCATCCTGCCGGGTCCGGTGAGAAGACCCGACTTCTCGACGAGTGGGACAGCAAGTGCATGCTGCGTGACTGGGGATTGCCCCTGCCCGATGGCAGCGTCGGCACCGCCGCGGAGGCTCCGAAGATCGCGGATCGGATCGGCTATCCCGTCGTGGTGAAGGCTGTCGGGACGGCGTTCACGCACAAGACGGATCAGGGCGCGGTGATTCTCGATCTTCCCGGCTCGAAGGAAGTCATCGATGCGATCGACCGTATCAGCGCCGCCGTCCGGGGCGACCACGGGCCGGTGGAACGATTTCTCGTGGAGCGCATGGTCTCGGGCGCGGTGGCCGAGCTGATCATCGGCATCAAGCGGGATGACCAGTTCGGGCCCGCTCTCGTGATCGGAGCCGGTGGTGTCCTGGTCGAGCTGATCAGCGACAGCATCAGCCTGTTGCTTCCTGCCGATCGGTTCTCCGTCGAGACGGCGATCGATTCTCTCAAGACGTCGAAATTGCTGAAAGGTTTTCGCGGCAGGCCGGCAGGAGACATCAAAGCAGCTGTCGATGCGGTTCTGGCGATCGCCGCGTTTGCCGAGCATAACTGGGATCGACTGGTGGAGCTCGATGTCAACCCGCTGATGGTGATGCCGGAAGGCCAGGGAGTCGTCGTGGCAGATGCGTTGATCCGGCTTTCGTCTGACTGATACTGAAGGGGGGATCGCCATGAACACTGAAGTCATCATTACATGCGCAGTGACCGGTGCGGGTGATACGGCCGGGAAGCATCCGGAGCTTCCCGTGACGCCCCCGCAAATCGCTGCAGCCTGTCTCGAGTCCGCCAAAGCGGGAGCGGCCATCGCCCATATCCACGTGCGCGATCCGAAGACCGGCAAGGGGAACCGGGATCCGGCCCTCTTCCGCGAGGTTGTCGAGATCGTCCGCAAGAAGAATACCGACCTCATCCTGAACCTGACCGCCGGTATGGGGGGGGACTACGTACCGAGCGCCGAAAACCCTGCGGTCGGCGGTCCCGGAACCGATCTGGTCGGTCCGCTCGAACGCCTGTTGCATGTCGAAGAGCTCAAGCCGGATATCGCCAGCGTCGACTGCTGCACCATGAATTTCGGCCTCGGCAATGAAACCTACATCAATACCCCCGCCAGCGTCAGGACGATGGCCGAGCGCTGCAA
>JAZGDH010000362.1:0-4986 GCA_036477555.1 Acidobacteriota bacterium | reverse complement strand
TCCGGGCGTGCGATCATCGCTCCCCCGGATACAGGCCGGGACCTATCCCTTCATGTCCAGGGCCCACGCCAGGAAGGCCCACTGGTCGGCGACCTGCTCGATCCGCATCCAGGTCGGCTTGCCGGCGCCGTGCCCGGCCCGTGTCTCGATCCGGAACAGGACCGGATTTTCGCACCCCTGGGCCTGCTGCAGGGCGGCGGCGTACTTGAAGCTGTGCCAGGGGACGACCCGATCGTCGTGATCGGCGGTCGCGATGAAGGTCGGTGGATAGCAGGTGTCGGTGCGGATGTTGTGGTAAGGCGAGTAGGCCCGCAGGGCGCGGAACTCCTCCTCATTCTCACTCAGCCCGTAGTCGGACGACCACTGACGCGCGTTGGCGCTTGCGGTGTGGTAGCGCAGCATGTCGAGGACGCCGACCAGCGGCAGCGCAGCGCCGAAGAGATCGGGGCGCTGGTTGAGCACCGCCCCGACCAGCAGGCCGCCATTGCTGCCGCCCCGGATCGCCAGCTTCTTCGACGAGGTGTAGTCGTTGGCGATCAGCCACTCACCGGCGGCAATGAAGTCATCGAAGACGTTCTGCTTGTCCAGTTTCGTGCCGGCTTCGTGCCACTCCTCGCCATACTCGCTGCCGCCCCGGAGATTTGCGATCGCCATCACGCCGCCCATCTCCATCCAGACAATGCGGGAGGACTGGTAGGAGGGGGTTAAAGCCACATTGAATCCGCCGTAGCCGTACAGCAGCGTCGGGTTGTTCCCGTCGAGCTCGATCCCCTTGCGATGGATGATGAACATCGGCACGCGGGTGCCATCCTTACTTTCGTAGAATACCTGGCGGCTGGTCAGTCGATCGAGATCGGCCGACACCTTCGACTCGCGGAACACGACGCTTGCGCCGGTGGCGGAGTTGTATCTAAAGATGCGTCCCGGCGTCGCGAAGCCGGTGAACGAGTAGAAGGTCTCCGGATCTTCGATCGTCCCCTCGAACCCCCCGATCGTGCCGACGGCCGGCAGGTCGACCTCGCGCACCGGTGTGCCGTCGAGGTCGAACACCCGGGCGGTCGAGGTGGCATCCTTCAGGTACTGCGCGATGATGCGGCCACCGACCAGCGTCGCGCCCTCGAGAGGCTCGTTCGCCTCGGGGACGATTTCACGCCAGTCAGCCGGGGCGGGTCTCGCGAGATCGATGGCGATCACGCGCGAGCGCGGCGCACCATTGTTGGTCTTGAAGTAGAAGACGTCATCCAGATTTCCCAGAAAATCGTACAGGGCATCCCATTCGTCGAGCAGACGGACGAGTTCGGCACCGGGTGGATCCATCGGCCTGTAATAGACGCCGTTCGAGTCGTAGCCGTCGAACAGGTGGATCATCAGAAACCGGCCATCGTCCGTCACCTCTCCGTAGGGGAGCCGCGTCGGATGATCGGTGATCGAGAAGACGTGGTCGTCCGCCGCCTGCGCCGCGCCGATCCGGTGGTAATGGACGGAGACCTGCCTGGAGCCGTCTCCCTGGCCGCTCGAGTCGCGCGGGTAACGGCTGTAGTAGAAGCCCCGGCTGTCGGGCGTCCACGACACGCCGGTGAACTTGATGGCATCGAGAAGATCATCGAGGTCCTTACCCGTCTCGACCTCGCGGATCTTCCAGACCCGCCAGTCGGAGCCTCCCTCGGAGACGCTGTAGGCGATCAGCCGGCCATCCGGGCTGACTTCGAAGCTGCGCAGCGAGGCAGTGTGATCCTCGCTGAACAGGTTCGGATCGATCAGCACCCGCCCTTCGTCCTCGAGGTTGTCGGCAACATACAGGACACTTTGATCTTGAAGCCCGTCGTTGCGCCGGAAGAAGTAACGCTCCCCTTCCTTCACGGGGATCGTGTAGCGCTCGTAGTTCCACAACTCCGTCAGCCGACTCTCGATCTCTTCGCGCCGCGGGATCTTCTCGAGGAATGGTTTCGCCACGGCGTTCTGAGCGGCGACCCACTCACCGGTCTCCGGCGCCTCGAGCTCTTCGAGCCAGCGATAAGGATCGGCGACCTCGACGCCATGATAGGTGTCGACGTGATCGACCCGGCGGCTGTCCGGATAGGTCAGCGGCAGGGCGGGCCCGGGTTCCGCCGGGCCGGGCCCGGTCGAACCGGGACAGCCGGTGAGGATCAGGAATCCCGACAGGACGAAGGCAACGGGAACCGTGCGCGGGACACGCGCGCAGATCGAGCGCATAAGCGACATGACGATATCTCCTCTGTGCGTTTTCCCCGCGCGGAGAACGGCATCTCAACGGCGGTGCCGGAAGGCTAGCATAAAGGGGGCGCCGGCGCCGATCGCGATCGAGTTGAAAGTTACAGCCACCATCGACTGATACACGAACACGCGACCTAACGCGGCAGGTCTCTCAGGACGGCCCGCACCGGGCTGCCGTCGAAGCCGACCAGCCGCAGCGGCAGCGCGATCAACTCGTAGAGCCCGTCGGGGACGTCCCGCAGCACGACCCCCTCCAGGATTGCCATGTCATGACGCAGGCAGGCTTTGTGCGTTGGCAGATCCTTCGATTGAAAGGGATCGACGCTCGGCGTGTCGATCCCGACCAGCCTCACCCCATCCCGGTGCAGTCGATCGACGATCTCCGGGGAGAGGGCGGCGAAATCCTCGTTGAAATCATTCGGATCGGGGAAGGTGCCGGTGGCGAGAAGCACCCGCTCGGCCCCAACCGGCCCGGGCACCGCGGCGGGGAGGATGCGCTCGCCCCGACCAATCTGCACGCGGACGACCCGGCACGGCCCCAGGTAGAGGTCGAGACTGCGCGCGTCGATCGCGGGGGCGTCGGACCCGTAGTGACTGGGCGCGTCGGCGTGAGCCCCGAGGTGGACGGTCGTGTGCAGGGCCGAGAGGGTCAGGTTATCCCCCCGCTTCATGTCGAGCAGCACTTCCCGTGACGGCGGGGTGTCGCCCGGCCACACCTTCAGCGACGGATTGATCGGAGGTGAGATGTCGTAGATCATCTTCCGCCATCCTCCTTCAGAATCGGCTGCGGATCGCCCGGAGATCGGGAAAGAGCGATCTGAACAGCGAGGCTCTCAGATCGGAGCGCCACCCAGCACGCGGCCGAGGGCCGAAGCGAAACGCCACGCTTCATGGTAGGTGTTGTAGAGCGGAACGGGGGCGACCCGGATGACATTCGGTTCGCGCACATCGCACACGATCCCTTTTTGAGCAAGCAATGCCTGCAGATCCCGCGGCTTCCCCCGAACCCGCAGCGACAGCTGGCAGCCACGCTCCGCCGGCGCGCGGGGCGTGATCAACTGCACGCCTTCCCCCGCCAGCGCGTCGATCAGGCCTTCCAGATACCCGGTCAGGCGCACTGATTTCTCGCGCAGGGCCTGCATGCCGACCTCGTCGAAGATCGCGAACGACGCGCGCAGCGGCGCCATGGCGAGGATCGGCGGATTGCCGAGCTGCCACCCCGCGGCCCCGGCCTGTGGTGTGAACTCGCGGAGCATTTCAAGACGCCTCTCGGGATCGTTGCCCCACCAACCGGAGAGCCGCGGCATGGATCGATCCCGCGCGTGACGCTCGTGAACGAAGCAGCCTCCGATCCCACCCGGCCCGCCGTTCAGGTACTTGTAGGTGCACCAGACGGCGAAGTCGATCTCCCAGTCGTGCAGGTTCAGGATCACGTTGCCAACCGCGTGCGCCAGGTCGACACCAACACGGCAGCCATGTCGACGCGCGGCGACGGCGATCCGCTCCAGATCGAAGGCCTGGCCGGTCAGATACTGGATGCCGGGCAGGAGCACCAGGGAGATCTCGTGTCCCCTCGCTTCCAGGATCTCTTCGATCGCTTCGGTCCGGATCGTCGCCTCGCCCGGCGCCGGTCCGACCAGCAGAAGCGACGTCGCCGGATCGCGACCGTGGTGCCGGATCTGCGACACCACCGCATACCGATCCGACGGAAACGCGCCATCTTCGATCAGGACGGCATGCCGCCCGCCCGTCGGACGGTAGAAGGTCGCCATCATGAGATGCAGATTCACGGTCAGGCCGTTCATCACGACGACCTCGCCCGGGCGCGCTCCGACCAGTCGCGCCCCCGCCTCCCGGAACAGATCGGGGTACGAGAACCATGGCGCGTCCCCCTTGAAGTGCCCCTTGACCGCGAGCGCGGCCCAGGCGTCCATCTCCTCTTCGACGAGTGCCCGCGCCGAGCGCGGTTGCAGCCCGAGGGAGTGGCCGCAGAAGTAGATCGTCGGGGCGCCGTCCGGCCTGCTGGGGATGTGAAAGAGATCGCGGCGGTTCGAGAGCGGGTCCTCGTCGTCGAGGCGCCTGGCGAGGCTCTCGTCGGTCGTGAATCGGTCGAACACGTCTTAAACTCCCCGCGGGCCCGGCCGAGGAACTTCGGTGACGAGTGCGTTGCCGACCTGGGCGCCGAGCTCCAGCGCCTGATCGAGTAGATGCAGATTGTAATCCACTCCCCGCCGACACAGAAGCCGGGCCCTCACATGATTTGACGCGCGGGGGGATCTGCTGGCATGCTCCCCGGACAGCAATATCGACAAGCGAAAGGAGGGCGAAGGCCCACCTGTTGAAGTCCGAGAAGCCTTCCTAGAGGATCCGTCGGGGGCCAGAGATTCGCTGTAATCGATGAAACCCTCGAGGCGAAGGTCTATTCGAGATTGAAGCGAGAGGAGGAGGTGCGTCAATGAAGATCGGGATGAACGCAACTCTTCTTCTCGTTCTGGTCGCAGCGTCAGTCGCGTGCGCCGGGGGCGGGTCTCCGGAGGGCGGGGGCGGACGGAGGAGCAGCCGTTCGATCACTGAGGAGAACCTGGCCAAGTACACGACGGTGCGCCTGACGGCCAATCTGAGCCGTCTGACCGACAACCAGCGCCGGATGATCCCGTTGCTGATCGAGGCGGCCGAGGCGATGGACGAGGCGTTCTGGCTGCAGGCGTACGGGAACAGGCAGGAGCTTCTCGACGCCATCGGCGATCCGGA
>JAZGDH010000361.1:0-2630 GCA_036477555.1 Acidobacteriota bacterium | reverse complement strand
GATGGCATTGATGAACGCCTCGCGCACGGCCAGACCAATATTCACCGCCGCAGGCTTCGCGAACCGCGCTCCCCGCGCGAGGTCCTGAGCGAGCTCGTGAACGAGATCCACGTACCCGATCCGGCTCTGCAGCTTGAGGCTGACTTTTCTCCCCACGATCCCCGGATCTCCGGGGGACCGCCCAACGACGGTCCCACCCCCTGGACCGAACCTCGAATGCCGGTCACTCTTTGGTATCTTCAACCTGCACAGGAGCGGGTCATGGTAGTCAAAACCCCGGAGACGTGTCAAATCATGGCCCCCCCATTTCAATCCGGATCGCCGGTCGGGTTGTCAAACCGACGGTCGAAGGCCCGATACTGGACCGCCTCGGCCAGATGTTCCGCGGCGATTCCTTCGCTCCCTGCGAGATCGGCGATCGTGCGCGCCACCCTCAGAGTGGCATCGTGTGCCCGTGCTGAGAGACCGAGATGGCGGACGGCCCGGTCCAGGAGGCGGCGTCCCGCCGCATCGAGACGCGCGTGGCTCGACAGCAGCTCTTCCGACAGGGTCGCGTTGCTCTGATGCCGACTCCCCCGCAATCTTGCAGCCTGCCTGCGTCGCGACTCCTCGACGCGGGCAGCCACCGTCTCGCTGCTCTCGGCAGGCCGGTGCGATCGGGCCGGCGGCGGCACCTCAACCTGCATCTGAAATCGGTCCAACAACGGGCCGGAGACGCGCCCGCGATAGTGCGCGATCGTCGCCGGCGTGCAGCCGCACGGCCGTTCCCTTCTCCCCAGCTGTCCGCACGGGCACGGATTCATCGCCGCCACCAGCATGAAATCGGCCGGCATCTGGTGCGTCCGGTTGGCTCGCGTGATCCGGACCTGGCGATCCTCCAGAGGCTGGCGGAGCACATCGAGGGTGGCGCGCCCGAACTCCGCCAGTTCGTCGAGAAACAGGACGCCCCGGTGGGCCAGAGTCACTTCGCCCGGACGCGGGATTCGGCCGCCCCCGACCAGACCGATGCCGCTGATCGTGTGATGAGGGGCCCGCACCGGACGCTCCTTTAGCAATCCCGGCTCGTGAAGCAGACCGGCCGCGCTATGGATGGCAGTCACCTCGATCGCCTCCTCGATCGACAGGGTCGGGAGGATTCCCGGAAGTCGGCGCGCGAGCATCGTTTTGCCGCATCCGGGCGGCCCCACCAGCAGCAGGGGATGATTTCCCGCCGCCGCGACCTCGAGCGCACGCCGGGCAGCAGCCTGACCGCGCACCTCGGACAGATCACCGTACCGCGACCCCCTGCGCGGTTCGAAGTGAACAGTCCTGTTCCGATCGACCGGGGTGCGATCGAGCACGACCCGCACCGCGTCGCGCAGATGAGCCACGGCCATCACGGCCGGTCCCGGGATCGCGCACGCCTCGGGACCGTTGCCATCGGGGACGATCACCTGGGAAACCCCGAGCCGGCGGGCGAGCAGAACGATCGGGAGGCATCCCGGCACCGGCCGGACACCCCCGTCGAGAGCCAACTCGCCGACCACCAGGAATTCCTCCAGCCGCGGGCGCGGCAGATCGCCGCGCGCCGCAAGAATGCCGAGAGCGATCGGCAGATCGAGCGCGGTCCCCTGCTTACGGATATCGGCGGGCGCGAGGCTGATGGTGATGCGACGGGCGGGGATCTCGTAACCCGAGTTTCTCAGCGCCGCCCGCACACGCTCGGCGCTCTCGCGCACCGCCGCGTCCGGGAGCCCGATGGTGCTGATGTGGGGAAGACCGCCGGCGATATCACACTCGACGGTGAGAGGAATCGCATCGATGCCGAGAAGGCAGGCGCTCCGGACCTTGGACAGCATGTTCGTTCCCGCACCCATTCCCGCGATCAGTCGGGAAGGGACGACCCGGCGGCTCTCCGGAGCAGACGCGCGCCATCGTATCGAAGCGCTTTGAGGCGAGTCAAGCCTCATCTTTCCCCACGCCCGTCATCGTTCGGTCGTCCTCGTCATCCCTGGTGAGGTGAGGTAGGGAGACTGTGGTACGATGCGACGCCTTGATGGTCACGCCGCCCGACTCGACTTCAGTTCAGTCCCCCGCCCACGGCAGCGCAAAACGACGGGCGCGCATCCGTCGACTCATGACCCGATGCGACTGAAGGATCTGCCGCTGCTCGGCGACCTCGCGCGCCGGCCCCCAGGCGAAAAACGGTTTCTTCTCTCTGTGCCGCTCATCGGGGTCCTGACCGGGCTCTCCTCCGTCGCCCTCGTCCGCCTGCTGGGCAAGATTCAGGAGCTGTTCTGGGGTAGCGAGCACGACATCCTCGATTCGGCGTCGGGGCTTCCGCCGCTGCACCGGTTCCTCGCACCTGCGATCGGCGGGCTGCTGATTGGTCTGCTGACTCTGCTAGCACGGCAATCACTGCGCAGCCACGGCGCCAGCGGCATCATCGAGGCGGTCGCCACGCGCGGTGGCACCATCCCGCTGAAGCCGACTTTCCTGGGGGTCGGGGCGACGCTTCTGACCGTCGGATCGGGCGGATCGCTCGGACGCGAGGGACCTCTGCTGCGGGTCGGGGCGGCATTGGCATCCCTGCTCGCCCGCAAGCTCGGGCTCACCGGCCATCGCGTGAAGATCCTGATCGGTTGCGGCGC
>JAZGDH010000360.1:0-9093 GCA_036477555.1 Acidobacteriota bacterium | reverse complement strand
TCGCGGATGTAACGGCGCTGGCTGCTGGTCCGGTCGTCACCGAGGATCTCCTTCTTGAGGCGGGCGACGGCCGCCTTCTGGAAGGCGATTTCCTCCTGGACGCCTGGGGGTGGTGGAGGGAGCGCGGGACTCTCCATGGGGGCGCGGCAAGGGGCCCGGTTCCCGGGCGGCTCCATAAATCAGGAACGCCACGGGGGGAGTCCGGCCGGTGCCTGACACTCCTTAGTCTTGCGCCTTGTCCTTTTTCTCGTCCTCGCTCTCGCCCTGGAGGGATTCCTTGAAGTTGCGGATTCCCGTTCCAAGACCGCGGGCGAGCTCGGGAATTTTCCTGCCGCCGAAGATGAGCAGCAGGATCACGAAGACGAGAACGAGTTCGGGTATGCCGATGGGACCCATGGTTCTTTCACCTCACCCGCATCTTAGACTTCCTGCGAGTGGGCTGTCAATTCGCGGAGGGAGCGGAGGCGCCCGGAGGGAGGATCACCCGGTGGTTCCCTTCACGGCGGGTCACGCGCATCTGATCGAAGTGCTGGAGAAGCGGAATCGCGTTCTTGCGGCTCGTCCCGCTCAGATCCTTGAATTCCGAGATTTCGATGATCGGATTGCTCTCGCGCAGTTTCCACAGCCGGTTCTTGAGGTCCTCGATCGCCGACGCGTGAAACACCTTGCCGTCCTGAATGCGCAGGAGTCGGCCGCGACTCAATAGAAGATGAAACAATCGTTCCGCCTGGCGCGGCGAGACCCCCAGACGACCGGCCAGCTCGGTCAGGCCGGGAGGATTCGTCCCGGAATCAAGATAGGCCGATTCGATTCGATCGATCAGCGCGCTCTCCTCGTCCGAGAGGGCGATCCGGTGGCCCTCGAGGGCGACGCGATCCCGGTCGGTGCGTATCTTTTTTCGCTCGACAAGATCGGCAAGCAGGCACCGGAAAACGTCCGGATGGCTGCGGACGAACAGCCTGGTCCGGATCTCCTCGCGGGCGAGCCCCCCGGCGAGCGGCTCTTTCTTGTGGAACGCCTCGAGGGCCTCGATCACCCGTGTAACGAGCGTCCGGTAGATCAATCCGTCCAGGTAACGCGGGGGGGTCGTCGGTAACGACACGACCTCTCCCCGCTCGATCGACTGTCCGAGCTGATCGCCGAGCGCATCCGCTTCCATCCCGGTCAGGCTGCGCAGCACCGGTGCGTCGATTCCCCTGTCTCCGGCCTCCTCGATCAGAACCCCGAGCCGGATCGACGGCGAGGGATCCGCCAACCGAGCGAATCGTTTCCCCGCGCCCGCAGCCCCCGAGCGCAGCTTCGGCGGGCGATTATGGAGGATCACGCCGCCACCGATCGTCAGCGCGGGGGAATAGCGGCGGATGATGAAGCGATCGCCCGGAAGGACAGCCAGTGGCCGCTCGAGCCGCACCTGACCGAATGTCCTGTCGCCCGGTCGCAGCGCCGCCCTGTCGAGCAGTTTGATCCGCGCCATCGCTTCGACAGTGCCGTGATGGAACCGCACCCGGGTCAGATCCTTGAGCGGCGCGGCCGCCGTCTCGAGCAGGTTGAATTCGGTATCGAGCAACGGCCACGGTTCGAGCACGCCGGGCACGGTCAGGAGATCGCCGCGCTCGATTGCGCCGGCCTCGACGCCCTGCAGATTCACGGCCGTCCGCTGCCCGGGATAGGCAATCGAGGTCGTCTCATTGAACACCTCGAGCCGGCGGACCCTCGCGGTCGTTCCACCGGGCAGGATCGCCAGCTCGTCCCCCTCACGGATGGCGCCGGCGATCAGGGTCCCGGTCACGACCGATCCGAACCCCCGGATACTGAACGACCGATCGACGGGAAGCCGCACGAGGCCGCTATCCTCTCGGATCGGAACGCGCCCCGCCGCCGCGGCAAGAGCCTCTCGCAGCGCATCGAGCCCCTCACCGGTACGGCTGCTGACCGGAACGATCGGGGCGGTCTCCAGAAAAGAGCCTGCGACGAACTCCCGCGTCTCCAGGGAGACCAGATCGAGAAGCTCGCGATCAACCAGATCCCTCTTGGTCAGGACGATGATCCCTTCCCGGATCCCGAGCAGTCGACAGATGTCGAAGTGCTCGACGGTTTGCGGCTTGATCGATTCGTCCGCCGCGATGACGAGCAGGACCAGGTCGATGCCGCCGATGCCGGCGAGCATGTTCTTCACGAAACGTTCGTGTCCCGGTACATCCACGAATCCAACACGCGTCCCATCCTCCAGGACGAGACGGGCGAATCCGAGGTCGATGGTGATCCCGCGCTCGCGCTCTTCCTTCAGGCGATCGGGATCGATGCCTGTCAGCGCGCGAACGAGCTGGCTCTTGCCGTGATCGATATGACCGGCGGTGCCGACGACAATCTGGTGGTTGGGGGACCGGCTCGGGGTCATGGCGTTGGGGAGGGGCGCCGAGCCGAGGGTTTCGGGGGGGGATGGAACGCGACTACTCGCGGACCCGGCGGATCTTCTGAACCTCCTCCTCGTAATACTTCCGGAACAGCACGTCCCACTCCGAGCTGCCTTCCGGAATGTCGCGCTTCTGTTGTGTGATCTTGCGCCGGATCGCATCCTCCATCTCATCCTCCCGCGTCATTTCCGCTTCGAGCATCTGGAGGACCTTGAGTCGGACGATGTTGAGATCGCGCAGAAAATCGACCGAGTCCTCATCTTCCAGTGCATCGAGGATTCGGTGCGAGAGGTGCACACAGCGTTCATGGTTCAACTTCATGTCGAGTTCCTCAGATGACCAGCTTGCGATCGCGCGCGAGCCTTGCCTTGGCTTTGCGGAACAGTTCCTGGTAATTCAGCATCCCGCGACTGATCTCGTCCTCGTATCGCTTGAGCATCTCTCGAACCTCTTCATTGAGACGCTCCTCGGCTTCCAGATCCATCCGGAGCACCCCCGCCAGCAGATCGATGACCTTCCCCGGATCGTCCGCGACGATGATCTCCTCTTTGAGTAACCCACGAACGATCTGCTGCGCGATGTATTCGATCTGGTCGGCAGTCAATCGCATGAGCGGCTCCCCGGGCGCGCTATCCCGCGCGTTTGCGCAGGATAGCACGCCGCTCGATGGGGCTTCAACTGAGGCTGTTCGTGCCGGGGGTGCTTCTCGGATGGCTCAGTGTGAGACGGTCCCATCGTCCCGCGCGGGAGCGACGACCGGGGAGGCACACGTTGCCTTGCGGCGTGTTTCGGGGGCCTTCGACTTCTGAACCGCCCAGTCGGCGCGGTTGCGCGCGATGAGCTTGCGGAGGCGCCGTTTCGCCTGGTTTTCGATCTGACGGACCCTCTCGCGGGACACGCCGAGCTTGGTGCCGATCTCCTTGAGGGTGAACGTGCGTCCGCCTTCCAGGCCGAATCGGTTGATGATGACCGTCTGCTCCTGATCATTGAGATTGCGCAGCGCGAGCCGGATGAGTCCCTGATGCTCGTGCCGGATCAGTTCGTTCTCGGGATTGATGGATCGCCCGTCGACCAGATAGTCCGAGATGGAAGTGTCCTTATCCCGGCCCACCTTGTCGTCCAGCGAAAGCTCCCGCATTCTCATCTGCAGGATCTCGTCAATCTTCGAGATCGTCACCCGCAGTTCTTTCGAGATCTCGTCGCGCTGGGCTTGTCGGCCCAACTCGCGCGAGAGCATCCGTTCGGTGGCGCGGACGGTGCGGACCTTCTTGAGCTGGTAGTTGGGAATGCGGACCATGGCGGAGTGCTGGGAGAGGGACTTCAGAATCGACTTGCGAATCCACCATATCGCGTAGGTGATGAATTTGGTGCCGCGCGTGTGGTCGAAGTGATGCGCCGCCTCGATCAGGCCGATATTGCCCTCGTTGAGGAGATCCTCGAAGGGCAGCCCCATGTTCCGGTATTCGCTGGCGATCTTGACGACGAAACTCAGATTACATTTGACGAGATCGTGGTAGGAACGATCGCCTCCATCCTCGTGCATGCGGACAGCGACTTTATGTTCCTCTTCCTTGGACAGCAGGGGAAATTCACTGATTTCCTGGAGATACTTGGAGATGCAGGAGCTTCGGTCGACCGAGCCTTTTGCCATCGTGTTTCGCCTTCCCCTTAATCCCCCGGCCAGGTCATTTGATTACGAAATCTTCTTGACTTCGATGCTGTATCGCAATAGATTTATGTCAAATATTTGAACTATTCGATTCCATTTTAGCTGCTCATTGTTGGTGACAACTTAGCCCCCACGGACATTGCTCGGAAGCAGACGGATCTATAGGGGAAAACCACTAAATGGGTGGAAAATACCGAGTGCGCGATGCGTCTCGATGGTTTCATCAAGAAATTGGCGCGGCGAAGCCTTTTTATGTATGAGCTGACTACGCAAGTATATGGTTGCGTCACAACTGTGTCAAGTATTTTTTGCTTCACAAGCATTGCCCTCAAAGCCTTGATTTACAAGGTAGTTCCGAGGACTGCATACGGATAGTTCCCATGATACCGTCAAAATTCAAAAAGCAGTCTTTGCTCGTCGGGTCCAGAATTCGAACACTTCGGAAGGATCGGACTCTCACCCAGGCCGACCTCGCGGGTCGCATCGGCATCCAGCAATCCGACCTGTGCCGGATGGAGAACGGCGAATACAAGGTCAGCCTCGAAACCCTGTTTAAGATCCTCGCGATCTTCGAGATGAATATCGCGGAGTTTTTTCACGAGGAAATCGCCGGGGCCGGGAAACCCCGGGAAGCCGAGGTCGCCAGGCAGTACCAGCGCCTGTCGCCCCCGGCCCAGGAAGAGGTCCAGGACTTCATCCACTTCAAACTGCAGCAGGAAGAGCGTCTCCACCGGAAGAACCATTAGGGTGGCGCGGTATGTCCAAAGATTTCGTCACACGCTACACGGGTCTGACTGACCAGGGGAATCAAC
The DNA here is from genome assembly GCA_036477555.1 of Acidobacteriota bacterium. Lineage (GTDB taxonomy): Bacteria > Acidobacteriota > Polarisedimenticolia > Gp22-AA2 > Gp22-AA2 > JAPUIN01. The sequence continues at coordinate 4,198 of JAZGDH010000360.1, read as the reverse complement.
ACCTGCGCCGGGGAGAGTTCAGCCCCGCTGCCGAACATTTCCGCTCCGCGCGCCTGATCGCCGAGAAAATGCAGGACCAGCAGCTGCTCTTCAAGGCCGTCTGTAACCTCAGCACGGCCCGCCTCAACCTCGGAGAAATCAAGAAGGCCGAGAAGGGGCTGCGGGAGATCCTGCTGAAGAGCGACGACAATTCCACGGTTTTCGTCGCCTCGTCGAACCTGGCCAGTGCCCTGCGCCGCCAGGGAAAGCTGCATAAGGCGCTGTTCTATGCGCGGCGCGCGCTTCGAGCCTGCGAGCAGATCGATAATCTCGCCTGGAAGGCGACCTGTCACAACCTGATCGCGAACATTTACATGAACATGAGCTATCTGGACGATGCGGTCAACGAGTACCGCGTCGCCCTCAAGATCAGTCAGCGCGGAGGTCTCGGCACGTCGTATCCAATCGATTACATCAAGGAGAATCTCGGTTACTGCTTGCTGATGAAGAAGCGTCACCGTCAGGGGATCGCGATCATTCTCGAGGCGCGGCAGATCGCGACGCATAACAACAACTTTCGCTGCCTGGCCGAGTCCTATCAGGATCTCTGCTTCGCCTATATGCAGCTCAAGGAGTTGCGACGCGCCGAGGAGAACGGCGAGAAGGCGCTCGCCGTGGCTCGCGACAAGGACTATAAGGACATCATCAAGAACTGCTATTACCTGCTGGGCGAGGTCAATCTCCTGCTGGGGAACGAACAGCGGAGCGACCATTACTTCGGGAAACTCCAGGAGTTGTATCCACACCTGACGGTTCTCAAGGATTTCCTGCGAACCTTCGATGTGAGCAACATTATCAACCTGAAGAACCCGTGCTAAGGAGTGAAGCGTGAAATTCAGGATCCGCAACCCTGGCAGGATGATTGCGATGGCGGCCGGCGTCGCCCTACTTGCCGCGCCCGTGTTCGCCGCCAACAAGGACATCCTCATCGCTCCGACGGGCACCACGTACGAGGTATGGGAACTCCGCGAGCGGACCTTCCTCGGGGATTCCACGAGCGGTTCGTCGGTGCTCCGCTATGCCGTCATCGAACTGGACAGCCGCCACGAAGGCGTGGTGAACGGTACGGATGATGGTGCCCTCGACACCCAGCCGAGACTGGCTCTCGATCCGTCCACGAATGAGCCGGTGCTGGTCTGGAGTCGCTGGGACGGGAGCCACCAGAAGATCGCCTACTCCCGATATTCCGGAACGCAGTGGAGTTCGCCCCGGATAATTACATTTGGCCCGGGCGATCATTGGCTCCCGCGCATCGGAGCCGCCCGCGATGGCGAGTATCTTTTCTGGGTCTCGAAGGGCGATCACTACATGTACGCGCCGCTCAATCTTTCAACCGGCGCTCTGATCTCGTCCGCCAGGCGGATCAAGCCCTCGTACGCTCACGGGCGGGACAAGGGCCCCGCGCCGATGCGGGAGCCGGGCTACACCATCCAGGGAGGAAGCGACGCCCCTATCATCACGAGGAAGTCGTCGAAGTCGAAGAAGTCGCAACTCTGGGCCGTCGCTTCCGGCCGCGACTGCCGGGCGCAGGTGGTCGTGGTGCCGTCCGACGACGTTCAAAGCCTGTCGATCTTCTCGTTCCACAACGGCACGATCCACCTGCGCACCCGCCTGCCGGTTCCCACACCGATCCCCGACGGCTACGGAGACCAAGCCGCACGAACCTTCCTGAGGAGTCTCTGCCGCTGATTCAGCCCGGTGGTGAATTCTGTCCGGTCAGTGAAATGGATACCGCTTGTCGTCGTCGCGCATGACGCGGAATCGCCGCCGCCTCATTCTCCAGCGCAGATCCCTCCAGAACTGACGGACCCGCCACACCCGCTTCAGATAGAGGTAGCCGACCAGCATTCCTCCCACGTGGGCCGAGTACGCGACTCCGTCCCGCATGCTCAGGAGGGAGAAGAGCTGGATCCCGGTGCACAGCAGGACAAAACTGATGGCGCGCATCGGGAATATGAACCAGAACAGGATCTGGCGGTTGGGAAATGTGAGACCGTACGCCAGCATGACGCCGAACACCGCCCCCGATGCGCCGATTGTGGGGAGTTCATAGAAGAACATACATGCAACACCCGCGCCGATGCCGCAGATGAAGTAGTACTTCAGGAACAGCTTCCTGCCCCAGACCTTCTCCAGTTCCGTCCCGAACATCCAGAGCATCAGCATGTTGAGGAGGAGGTGACCCAACCAGTTGGTGGAGTGAAGAAACATGTAGGTGACGAGCTGCCAGAGGTACGGACCTTCGATGACGTCTCTGGGCGTGAGACCGAAGATCTGCTCGATCGGGGCGCCGCCGGTCAGCTTATTCAGCACCTGCAGGCCGAACACAGCGACGTTGGCAATGATGAGAGACTTGATGCCCGGGGTCATCCGACCGCCGAGACCGAACTCGGCACCGTACGGTGTGCGGTATGCCACCATGTCCGAAAGTTAGCATAGGGGCGGGGCCTTTGCAAGAAAGGCCGCGCAAGGGGAAAGTTTAGTCCTGGCGGAGTTCGGCGTTCCAGTAGGCGATGTCGAGGAAGTTCTTCCAGACATCGTAGTGACTCGAGGCGAATGAGATCTTGACGAGCGGATGCCAGCGGGGCTTGACCGGCACACGGATCAGACGCATCCCGGCCTCATGAGGCAGGTGACCGCCCTTCCTGGAGTTACAGGAGATACAGCAGCAGACGACGTTGACCCAGGACGACTTGCCACCCCTGGAGAGCGGCACCACATGGTCGAGATTCAGATCGCGGGACTGGAACCTGACGCCGCAGTACTGACAGCGATTGCGATCGCGGTAGAAGATGTTCTTTCGCGTGAATCGAACCTCGTGCCGCGGCAGACGGTCGAAATCGAGCAGCAGGATGACCCTGGGGGTCCGGATGCGGAGGCTCGGCGTCGCGATGCAGTCCTCGTAGGGCTGCGGCGGCACATCGACCCACTCCTCCCAGCCGTATGTGGCGAAGTCGGAAGTGACGACCTTGACGTGCCCCTTGTAGAGCAGGCAGAACGCCTTCTTGGCCGACGTGATCTGGATGGCCTGGTACAACCTGTTGAGAACGAGTACGTTACTGTCGAGCATAATATCCGAACGCCGTCGGGCTCCCTCGAAGTCTTCGCTCTACCGTAAAAACTAAAACCCCGCCGTGCTCATGTCAAGCCGCCCCGGACATGTCCCGGCAAACCCCGATCCTCAGCGGCGGCCACGCCCGCCGCCGTTCCGGTGCGGATCATAGCTCGTCGTGAACGATTTCTTTTCGGCGTGCCGCTCGAACGCCAGCTGAATCAGCCGATCCACCAGCCGATCGAACGGCAGCCCGCTTGCCTCCCACAGCTTCGGGTACATGCTGATCGAGGTGAAACCGGGAATCGTGTTGAGCTCGTTCAGAAAGATCGCCTCGGTAGCCCGATCGAGGAAGAAGTCGACCCGCGCCATCCCGCACAAATCGAGCGTCTGAAACGCCCGGACTGAAATATCGCGGACGGTTCGCGACTGCTCGGCGGTGATGTCGGCCGGTATGATCAGCTTCGATCCCTCGTCGATGTACTTGGCCCGGTAATCGTAGAATTCCCCCACAGGAACGATTTCGCCCACCGTCGATGCCTGCGGTTCGTCGTTGCCGAGCACGCTGCATTCGATCTCGCGCGCATCGACGGCACGCTCGACGATGATCTTGCGGTCGTATCGCGCCGCCAGTTCGAGGCCGTCGATCAGCGTCCGTCGGTCCCGTACCTTGCTCACGCCTACGCTGCTGCCACCATTCGACGGTTTCACGAAGCACGGGTAGCCGAACGCCTCCTCGGTCATGGCACCGATTCGAGCCGCCCCTTGATCCAGATCCCGCACGCGGACCACCCGGTAGTCGACGATTGGCAACCCGGCTGCCCGGAACGCCGATTTCATCGCCGCCTTGTCCATCCCCAGAGCGGAGCCCAGTACACCCGCACCGACGTATGGGATATCGGCCAGCTCCAGAAGGCCCTGAAGGGTACCGTCCTCTCCCCCGGCCCCGTGAACGACGGGGAACACGACATCGAGAGCGCCCTTCAGATCCCCGCCGGGGCCCGCACCCTTCCTGGCGATCGCCGTCCCGCGCCTCCCCTTCCCGTTGCGCAGCACGATCGGACCACGCACGGAGGGGTCGCCCGGCAGCGCGTAGTGGATCCCGGA
>JAZGDH010000036.1:0-4193 GCA_036477555.1 Acidobacteriota bacterium | reverse complement strand
CCGCAGCCCGAAGACGTTCACTCGTACGTCGAGGCGCGCCTGGCGCTCGAGGTCGGGCCGGATCTGGCCGGGCGTCTACGAACCGGCCGCTCGCGGAACGATCTCGTCGCGACCGATCTCCGCATCTGGTGTCGCGATGCGATCGTAGATTTAAGAAAGCGCACGGTCGATGCGGTCGGAGCCCTGGCCGATCTCGCCGAGAGGGCGGGTGATCTGACGGTCCCCGGTTACACCCACCTTCGCCGGGCGCAGCCGATCCTTCTCGCTCACCTTCTGCTGGCGCACGCACACCGCCTCATGCGGGACGACGATCGCTTCGCCGCGTCGCTGGCGCGCCTGGATGAGTGCCCGCTCGGTTGCGGGGCGCTGGCCGGGACGACCGCGCCGATCGACCGCCAGGCGCTCGCGCGCCGGCTCGGGTTCTCTCGCGCCTCGGACAACAGCCTCGACGCCGTTGCCGATCGTGATTTCGTCGCCGACGCTCTGCAGACCTGTGCGCTGATGATGATTCACCTGTCCCAGGCCGCCGAGGATTTCATTCTCGCGACCTCGGAGGAGCAGGGCTGGCTGGCGCTCGACGACGCCGGGGCGACCGGTTCGAGCCTGATGCCTCAGAAGAAGAACCCCGACGTCTTCGAGTTGATCCGGGGCAGGGCGGGTCGCGTGGCCGGGAGGCTCTCCGGGTTTCTGACCACGCTCAAGGGACTTCCCTCCAGCTATAACCGGGACCTGCAGGAGGACAAGGAGGCGCTGTTCGATGCGATCGACACGACGCGCGATTCGATCGAGGCGTTCGCGACCGTGGTGCCGCTGCTGGCGCCGGTTGCCGCCCGCGGGCTCGGGGACGACACCGGCGGGCTGCTCGCGACAGACCTTGCCGATCACCTCGTGGCGCGGGGCGTCCCGTTCGCCGAGGCGCATCGACTGGCGGGCGAGGCGGCAGAGCACGCGCGGCGTGCCGGCATCGGCCTGGCCGGTCTTTCCGTCGACCTCCTGCGCTCGATCTCTCCCCTGTTCGGTGAGGACGTGGGCGACTGGCTGAAGACGAGTGCATCGATCGCGCGGCGCGACCGGCACGGCGGCACCGCACCGGAGCGGGTCGCGGAGGATCTGGAGCGGGTGCGCTCCTTCGTCGCCGTCCGACAGACGAATCGTTCCGGGAAGTCGGCCGACGTCCGGGAGATGAGATGAAGAACCGCAACGGATCGTCCGACGGTCTGCTCGCGCCCCCGCGCCTGCCGGCCGGCTTTCGGGTCGCGGGAGAGTTCTGCGGGCTGAAATCGCGTCGCCCCCGCGGCGGCCGCCGGCCGCTCGATCTCGCTCTGATCGTCTGCGACGAGCGGGTGCCGGCCGCCGGCGTCTTCACCACCAACCAGTTCGCAGCGGCCCCGGTCGCCGTCTGCCGCGAGCATCTCGATCGCTCCGGCGGCCTGGCGCGTGGGATCGTGGCCAACTCCGGGTGCGCCAACGCCGCCACCGGGCGCGAAGGGGCGCGCCGCGCCCGTGCCGTCGCGGCAGCCGCGGCCGGCCATCTCGGGTGCCGGCCGGAGGAGATCCTGATCGCCTCGACCGGCATGATCGGCCGGCCTCTAGAGCACCGGAAGGTTCTGGCCGCGCTGCCGCGCGCAGTCAATGCCCTGCCGGATGGCGATCTCGAAGCCGCCGCGCGCGCCATCATGACGACCGACACGCACCATAAGATCCGCTCCGCCAGAGCGACCGTCTCCGGCCACGAGGTGACGATCACCGGCATCGCCAAGGGCTCCGGCATGATCCATCCGAAGATGGCGACGATGCTCGCGTTCATCATGACCGACGCCGCCGTTCATCCCTGGTTGTTGAAACGCGTCCTGAGGGAGGCGGTGCAGGAATCATTCAACGCCATCACGGTCGACGGCGAATGCTCGACCAACGACACCGTCCTGATGATGGCGAGCGGTGCGGCCGGTAACCGCTCCATTCTTCAGGCCGGCCCGGCGGATCCGTTCTTCCTGGCGCTGCGGGCCGTCTGCCGCGCTCTGGCGATCGACATCGTCACCGATGGCGAGGGGGCGCGCCGTATTCTCGAGATCGAGGTGACCGGCGCATGCAGCCGCGGCGCCGCCGATCGCATCGCGCGATCGATCGCCAACTCCTCCCTCGTCAAGACCGCGCTGGCGGGCGGTGATCCCAACTGGGGACGCATCCTCTCGGCGGCCGGCGCCGCGGGGGTTCCGTTTCTGCCGAGCGATGTGTCGCTTCGGGTCGGGAAGGTTCCGGTCGTTCGCGGAGGACGGGGCACCGGTTGCAACGGCGCAGCTCTGCGCCGACTGTTCAACAGCCCGCGCGTCAACGTGCGGCTCGACGTCGGCGGCGGACCGGGCCGGGCCACGCTGTGGACCTGCGACCTGACCCGCGAATACGTCGAGTTCAATTCCCGCTATACCAGCTGATCGCAACGGGCCGGAGCCCGGGCACGCGATTCACGAGCGAGTGAGCCACCGGTTCAGGCGTGGCGAAGCTGGCGGATGATCTGCTTCAGGCTCGGCCTCGATCCGTGCATCAGGAGACCGAGGCGGAAGAGGGCCGCCGCAAGGCGCACCGAGAGGTAGACAGCGGCCAAAAGGCAGAGGATCGCGACGAGGATATCCCACAACGGCACCTGTCCGGTGCCGATCCGGATCATCATCGTGATCGGCGCGCTCAGGGGGAACCAGCCGAGGCAGCGCGCCAGCAGGCCGTTCGGCTCTTCGAGGATGAGCGGGAATGTGGCGGCCGGCGGGATCACGGTGGCGAGCGACCAGATTGCGGCCAGCTGCTGGCTCTCCCGTGCGCTCGTGCCGAGGGCGCCGGTCCCCGTCATCAGGCTGCCGATCATCAGATAACCGAGGACAAAGAAAACGAAGCAGGCAAATAAGACGTACGCGTCGAGGACCGCGAGTGCCGCGGCAGCCACGATGCTGGTCGCCATCCCGGTCACCGTGACCCACACGACCAGCTGCAGCAGCCCGGCCCCGCCCAGCCCCAATAGCTTGCCGAACAGCAGCTGATCGGAACGGATCGATGAGAGGATCACCTCGATGACGCGGTTCTCCTTCTCCTCGCTGACCCCCTGCAACAGGTAACCGGCGCTCGTCATCAACGACATGAGGAGAAGGATGCCGAACACGCCGGGGATCGCCATCCTGGCAATCCGACTTAACTCGTCCTGCTCCTCCCACTCCCCGCTCTCGCCGAAAACGAAGGTGGTGACGGCGTCCTCATCGAGTGGTCTCTCGACACGGTCGAGTCGCTCGGGAGCCAATTCCCCCACGAGGAGTGATCGGCTCAAGATTTTTTCGATCCCCGCCTGCCCCTGCGATTCTCCGAATCGAAACCTGACCTCCTCCATCTGGTAGAAGGAAGCGGCGCCGCTCTCGAGATAGTCCTCGGGGATGATGCAGACCCGGTCGACCTCCCCGGCCTGCAGCGCCTCGAGAGCCTCGTCCTTCGTACTGTACGAAATAAACGTTGGAGAGGCGGTCACATCCTTCAGGATCGACTCGGCCATCCGGCCGGACGCTCCCGTGGCGCCGAGCCCCCTGGTCAGGGAACCGATATTCTTTGATACGTCATCCGTGTTTGCACGGGCTGTCGCCTCCTCGAGACGGACGATCCCCGCCAGATCGACGATCGCGACCGGCTTCTGTGAAGCATCGCTGCGTGATTTGTAAAGATACGGCAGATACGCGAAGAACCCGAGATAGATCGTCGCGAAGAACGGCATTCCGAAGGTGACGATGAGATACGACTTTCGCTTCACCGTCGACAGGAATTCGCGCCGCATCACGACGAACGTCTTGCTCATCCCGGCTTCCCTCCGCCGACGACCTCGACGAAGATGTCCTCGATCGGCGTCTTTACCACCGCGAAGTGCTCGAACGGGACTCGCCGCGCCACCAGCAGATCCATCAGATCGCGGGGCCGGCTACCGCTTTTCAGAACGACGCGGGTCATCCCCCCGTCCGGCACGAGCCGATCGACGACGGGAAACCCCTCGAGAGAGCCATCGGCATCGACCAGCACCTCCGTCGGACCGTGGCGGCGCCGGATCTCCTCGACCTCCCCGTACAGGACGAGGCGTCCTACGTTGATCATCGCCACGCGATCGCAGAGCGCCTCCACCATCGGCATCATGTGGGTCGACAGGATGACCAGCGCCCCGTCGGCGCTTC
>JAZGDH010000359.1:0-6580 GCA_036477555.1 Acidobacteriota bacterium | reverse complement strand
ACCAGGATGGCGTCCTCGAAGTTGTACCCACGCCACGACATGAACGCGACGAGAATGTTACGTCCGAGAGCCAGCTCGCCGCTCTCGGTGCATGGTCCGTCCGCCAGGACCTGCGCCTTCCCGACCTTCTGCCCGACGCGGACGAGCGGCTTCTGATTGATGCAGGTGTTCTGATTCGAGCGCTTGAACTTCGTCAGGTTGTAGATGTCGGCGCCGAAATCGTCACTCTCCCGCGCTTTGACGCCCAATCCCTCGGCGCTGACGCGGACGATAATGCGCTGTGAGTCGACGTGATCGACGATCCCTTCCCTCTGGCAGAGCACGACGGCGCCCGAATCCTGGGCCGTGATCTTTTCCATCCCGGTCCCGACGTAGGGCGCTTCCGAAGCGACGAGCGGCACTGCCTGGCGCTGCATGTTGGATCCCATCAGGGCCCGGTTCGCATCGTCGTTCTCGAGGAACGGGATCAGCGACGCCGCCACAGAGACCAGCTGCTTGGGGGAAACGTCGATGTACTGCACTTCGTCCCGCTGGACAAATTTGAATTCGCCTGTCACACGGGCCGTGACTCTGTCCTGAATGAAACGACCGTCACTGCCGACCTCGACATTCGCCTGTGCGATGACGGCACGGTCCTCCTCCCAGGCGGTCAGATAGAACGGATGGGGCTCATGGTCCGGGATCCGCGCCTTTTTCTTGTTCTTCAGACCACGCAGGATCTTTTCCATTTCGGACTTTTCCACCACCTGTCCGAGCTCGAGAGTCGAGTCGCCCTTGGTGGTGATCCGATAGAAGTCCAGCACCCGGCCTTTCACCACCTTGCGGTACGGTGATTCGATGAAGCCGAATTCGTTGATCCGCGCGTAGCACGACAGCGAGGAGATGAGACCGATGTTGGGTCCCTCGGGAGTCTCAATCGGGCAGATGCGGCCGTAGTGGGTGGGATGAACGTCGCGCACCTCGAACCCCGCCCGCTCGCGGCTCAACCCGCCGGGGCCGAGCGCCGAGAGCCGCCGTTTGTGGGTGATCTCGGAGAGCGGGTTTGTCTGATCCATGAACTGTGACAGCTGCGACGAACCGAAGAACTCCTGAATCGCCGCCATGACCGGTTTGGCGTTGATCAGATCGTGCGGCATCGCGGTCGTCATTTCCTGGTAGACCGACATCTTCTCCTTGATCGCACGCTCCATGCGGACGAGGCCGATGCGGAACTGGTTTTCCAGGAGCTCACCGACGGCGCGGACGCGCCGGTTGCCGAGATGATCGATGTCATCGACTCCGGCCTGGTTCCGGCGCAGTCGCAGCAGATAGCCGAGGACGCGCACAAAATCGTCGTTTGTCAGAACGCGCTGGTCCAGCGGAAGCTGCGTGTCCAGCTTGGTGTTCATCTTCAGTCGGCCGACGCGCGACAGATCGTAGCGGTTGGAATCGAAAAACATACCGGAGAACAGCGAGCGCGAGCCCTCCAGCGTCGGGGGATCGCCGGGCCGCAGCCGCCGGTAAACCTCGACGAGAGCCTCCTCCGGCGTTTTCACCGCATCCTTGCGGACCGTGTCCGAAAGAACCGTGCCGATCTCCGATCCCTCCGGGATGAAGAAATCGAAGGTCTTGATACCACGGGCGATCACGTCCTCGATCACCTTGTCCGTCACCGGCTGGTTCGCCTCGACGAGGATCTCGCCGCTGGCGATATCCACGATGTCGTGCACGGCGAAGGCGCCCTGAATGTCATTGGCGTCGATTGCAACCTGCGCCACACCGGCCTTCTTCATCTGGGCGAGAGCCGCCTGGGTAACCTTCTTACCCCGCCCCAGGAGGATCTCCTTGCCCTTCTTGCCGGTCACATCGGCGCGCACCTTGCGCCCGAGGAGCCCCGGCGAAATCTTCCACAACAGCTTCTTGCCGTCGACTGTGATTGTTTCCGTTTCGTAGAATCGCCTCAGGATCTCCTCGTCCTTCTTCATGCCGAGGGCACGGAGAACCACGGTGCCGAGGAATTTCCGCTTGCGGTCGATGCGTACGTACAGGAGATTCTTGTCGTCGTATTCGAATTCCAGCCATGACCCGCGGTACGGGATCACCTTGGCCATCCAGGTCCGCTTGCGGTTATCGCTCTGGAAGAACACGCCGGGCGAGCGGTGCAACTGGGAAACGATGACGCGCTCGGTGCCGTTGATGATGAACGTCCCGTTCTCGGTCAGCAGCGGGATTTCGCCGAAATAGACCTCCTGCTCCTTGATGTCACGGATCTCGCGACTGCCGGAGCCGGCGTCCTTTTCATAGACGACCAGGCGGATCCTTACCTTGAGGGGCACGGTAAAGTGCATTCCCCTCTCCTGGCACTCGGCCACGTCATACTTGAACTTCAGGGCGACTGGATCGCCGCACATCTCACAATGATCGACGCGATTCTCATTCGCCCAGCCGCAATCGGGACAGGTGACACGGGGGGACTTGGTATTCTGTGAGATGGTTTTCTTGCCGCACTTGACGCAGGTGATCCGGAGATGGGCCAGCCCGTTCATCTCGCCGCACTTGCATTCCCAGTTCCCGATCGTGTACTCGACGAATTCGAGCGAGCAGGTCTGCCTGAAATCGCTGATCGGGAAGATCGATTTGAACACCGCCTGCAGGCCGATGTGCTCACGATCCGCCGGAGCGGTGTAGATCTGCAGAAAGCGCTCGTACGACTGCTTCTGGACCTCGATCAGGTTCGGGATCGGGATGGTCGTGTGAATCTTCGAGAAATTGACTCGCTCACGACCGTTTCCGTTGGTCGGAAGGGTGTTCGGCATGGTTTCGGGACACTCCCTTTCCCCCGGCTCCGGGTCTGCACCCTGCGATCCCGGGAGAACTGTCCGGCGTTCGGTAAGTACGACTCAATCCGCTCCGATGCCACGTTGGCCGGCGCGATCGGATGGGCTGATGCGCCCACAGGGGCGCTGGATATGATGCGATGTGAGGAACGGGCTACTTGAGCTCGACCTTGGCTCCGGCATCGGTGAACTTCTTCTGAATCTCCTCGGCCTCAGCCTTGGAGACGCCCTCCTTGACGGTCTTCGGCGCTCCGTCGACCAGGTCCTTCGCCTCTTTGAGACCGAGACTCGTGACTTCGCGGACGGCTTTGATCACGTTGATTTTCTTGTCGCCCACGACGGTCAGGACGACATCGAATGTGTCCTTCACCTCGGCTGCGGCCGCATCGCCTGCGCCACCTGGTACCGGCATCATCATCGGCATCGCCGCGGCTGCGGATACGCCGAACTCCTCCTCGAGCTCCTTCACGAGCTCCGCCACCTCGAGCATCGGTGCCTGCTTGAGGTAGGTTTTAATATCATCCTTGGTAATCGCTGGCATCGTCCTGTCCTCCTCGTCTGCAACTTGTCCGAAATTTCAGCCTTCACCGCCGCGCCCGGGGGCGAGGCGGCATGGACCTCATGATTGCGGCGGGCTCTCCAGGGACGGCCCACCGCCGTTCGATTCTTTCTTCTTCGCGATTTGATCCAGTGTCTGCACGAGCGCCCGGGCCGGACCGGCCATGACACGGAGCAGGCCGCTGATCGGCGCCTGCAGGGCGCCGAGGAACATCGACACCAGAACCTCTCGGGACGGCAGGTTCGCGAGGGCCTTGAACTCTTCGGGGCTCATGATGCGGCCATCGACGAACCCGGCCTTGATACTGAGCCCCTCGTGTCCTTTGGCGAACCTCTCGAGGACCCTGGCGAGGTCGGTCGGCTCGCCGCTCCCGTAGGCCAGCGCCGTAGGTCCCTTGAAGTGCGGGATGAGCACCTCGAGGGGGGTCTCCTTCAGCCCGCGCAACGCCAGCCGGTTCTTGACCACCCGGTACTGCGACGAGGCGCCGCGCACCTGCTTGCGCAGCGAGACCACCTGGTTCACGGTCAGTCCCCGATAGGTGAGCATAAATGTGGACGGCCCGCCCTTGAACGCCTCATTGAGGGAGGCGATCTCCTCTGCCTTCTCCTGTCTGTTCATCGCACCTGCCCTCCCATCACGCCAGCGCCTCCAGGCTGGAAAGGTCCAGGCGAACGCTCGGGCTCATCGAGGTCGAGAGGTAGGCCGAACGGAGGTAGCGCCCCTTGGCCGTGGGCGGCTTCGCCCGCATCACGGCGGAAACGAGCGCCTTTGCATTTTCCACCAGCTTGCCGTCCTCGAACGACGCCTTCCCGATCGCGACGTGAATAATCGACGTCTTGTCGACCCTGAACTCGATTTTTCCGGCCTTGATCTCCTTGACCGCCTTGCCGACGTCGAACGTCACGGTGCCGGTCTTGGGGTTCGGCATCAGCCCCTTGGGTCCCAGGGTCTTGCCGAGCCGTCCCACATCCTTCATCGTGTCGGGTGTGGCGACCACGGCGTCGAAGTCGAGCCACCCCTCCTGGATCTTCTTCACCATGTCGGCGCCGCCCACATGATCGGCGCCGGCCGCCTCCGCCTCCTTGATCTTCTCGCCGGAGGCGATGACGAGAACGCGCTTCGACGTGCCGGTGCCGTGCGGGAGGACGACCGTTCCGCGCACCATCTGATCGGCGTGCTTCGGATCGACGCCGAGAAGCAGCGCGATCTCGAGGCTCTCGTCAAATTTTGCGTAACGGACTTTCTTCAGAACCGGCACGGCATTTTCGATGGTGCTCGGATCGGCCGGCACACCCTCCGTGGCTGTCGAATATTTCTTCCCGCGGGTTCTCATCCCTCCACCTCAATCCCCATGCTGCGCGCGGTCCCGAGAACGCTCTTCATCGCCGCTTTGACATCCTCGGTATTCAGATCGGTCAGCTTGAGCCGGGCGATCTCCTCCACCTGCGAGCGCGACACCTTCCCCACCTTGTCCTTGTTCGGCGTCCCGGAGCCACGAGCCAGACCCGCCGCCTTTTTCAGCAAGACACTGGCCGGCGGCGTCTTGGTGATGAAGGTGTACGACCGATCCTGGTAGACGGTGACGATCACCGGAATGATCATCCCTTCGCCTTCCTTGGCCGTTTTGGCGTTGAAAGCCTTGCAGAAATCCATGATGTTGACGCCCTGCTGTCCGAGGGCCGGGCCGACGGGAGGGGCCGGTGTCGCCTTCCCCGCGGTGATGTGCAACTTCACGTATCCGGTGATTTTCTTCGCCATGCGCTTCTCCCCGCTACAGCTTCTCGACCTTCAGAAACTCGAGCTCGACCGGCGTCGAACGGCCGAAGATGGTCACCATCACTTTCAGTGTCGCCCGATCGTTGTTGACTTCGTCAACCATCCCCGAGAAGTTCGAGAACGGACCGTCGATGATGCGGACCTGATCGCCCCGATCAAACCGGAATTTCGGCTTCGGCTTCTCCGCCGCAACCGACACCTGGTTGATGATGCGGTCGACTTCTTCCTGCGTGAGCGGCGTCGGCTTGATACCCGATCCCACGAACCCCGTCACCTTTGGAGTGTTCTTGACGACGTGCCATGTCGTGTCGGACATCTCCATGTTGATCAGGACGTATCCCGGGAAGAACTTCTTCTTGGAGATCACCTTGTGTCCGTCACGCATCTCCACGACATCCTCGGTGGGTATGAGGATCTCCCCTATCTGCTCGATCATCCCGAGGGCCTCCGCCCTCTGGCGCAGGTTCTCTCTGACCTTATTCTCGTACCCCGAATAGGTGTGGACGATGTACCACTCCTTGGCCATGGTCACCCTGACACCCTCAGCCCGTGACAGTGAAGATCCACTCGACGATGTGAAACAGCGCCGTGTCGACCACCCACAGAAAGAGCGCGAAGATGAATACCGTCACGATGACGACCGTCGTCGTCCCGTGAACTTCCTTGCGCGAGGGGAAGGTGGTGCGCTTCAGCTCGCCCCGGACCTCTCCCAGAAAGCCCTTCAGTCTCTGATACCAGCGCATCCCGTTCCCCGGGGCTCACGCCCCGCTATCAATCCGGATCTGGCAGGCCAGGGGGGATTCGAACCCCCAACATCCGGTTTTGGAGACCGGCGCTCTAGCCGTTCGAGCTACTGGCCTGCAGGTCGGGTTCCGACCTCGAACGCCGGAGCCCGTCACTTCGTCTCTCTGTGCACCTTGTGCATCCGGCACCAGCGACAGAAACGCCTGAATTCCAGCTTACCGGTGGTCTTCTTCTTGTTTTTCGTGGAGACGTAGTTTCGCCTCTTACAGGAGGTGCACTGGAACGTGATCAGATCACGCATTACTCGATGACCTCTGCGACAGTGCCGGCGCCGACGGTCCGACCACCCTCACGGATCGCGAACCGCAGGCCCTTGTCCATTGCGATCGGCGTGATCAGGTCTATCGCCAGCGACACGTTGTCTCCCGGCATCACCATCTCGACCCCGCTCGGCATCTCGGCTATTCCCGTCACATCCGTCGTCCGGAAGTAAAACTGCGGCCGATAGCCTTTGAAGAACGGCGTATGCCGTCCTCCCTCCTCCTTCGTCAGGATGTACACCTCCGCCTTGAACTTCGTGTGCGGTGTGATGCTCCCGGGCTTCGACACCACCTGCCCGCGCTCCACATCATCCTTCTCCGTCCCGCGCAGCAGCAGCCCCACGTTGTCCCCGGCCATCCCTTCG